>NZ_LPUF01000001.1:2500-92500 GCF_002072955.1 Methyloprofundus sedimenti
GATAATTTCTTGCGCCAACTGTACTTTATAGTTACGAGGGTTTGCTCCTTGCTGACACTCCTTATTCCACTCCGCAATTTCTTGCATAGGCCTAAAACTTAGCAACTCAAAATAGCGCCACATCAACTCATCCGAAATAGACATTATCTTGCCAAACATATCATCAGCCGTATCCGCTATGCCTATATAATTATTTAGAGATTTAGACATTTTCTGCACGCCATCCAGACCTTCCAATATTGGCATAGTCATTACTACCTGCGGCTTTTGACCATAAGCTTCCTGTAATTGCCTACCTACCAGTAAATTAAATTTTTGATCTGTGCCGCCTAACTCAACATCCGCCCTCATCGCCACTGAATCATATCCCTGAATCAAAGGGTACAAAAACTCATGAATTGCAATTGGCTGACCGCCTTTATAGCGTTTGCTAAAATCATCTCTCTCCAACATTCTTGCTACAGTATTTTTAGCAGCCAACTGAATTAAATCCGCCGAACTCATTGCATTCATCCAGCTAGAATTAAACATGACCAAAGTCTTTTCTGGGTCCAGGATCTTGAAAATTTGTTGTTCATACGTTTTCGCATTTTCAATCACATCATCCCGGGTCAATGGCTTTCTTGTTACATTTTTCCCAGTAGGATCACCTATCATTCCGGTAAAATCACCAATCAAAAATAAAACCTCGTGTCCTAAATCCTGAAATTGCTTTAACTTGTTAATTAAAACGGTATGACCTAAGTGTAAATCTGGTGCGGTGGGGTCGAATCCTGCTTTAATACGTAATGAACGCCCTTCATTCAGTTTTTTTATTAACTCTGCTTCAACCAGAATCTCATCTGTTCCACGCTTTAGTTGCGCCAGCACATCTTCTTGCAATTTTTTCACCTTAGCTCTTTATTATTGTAAAACTGTTAATTATACCTTAACCTGACATTAACTCTTTTTCATTATAAAACTGACGTAATATAATATTAGGCATCGGCAAAAAAAACACCTTATAATTATACGAATGCGCTATCGAAATGACTTGTCCCAACCTACTAACCCACCCCAAAATGAAAATAACAATCGACCAAAACACCTATTTATAGCTATTGCCTGTGCATTTCTAATCATTATTAGCTATGTTTTCTTTTCAAAAAAATCTGTACAGCCAGATCCTGCAAATATCGCCTTGACCATCCCAGATATTGCAGCAAAAATTGAACTAACAGAAAAAAACGACAGCTTAACCACCAAAATAGATAAATCAGGAGCTGATCTTATTGTTTCTGATTCTGCAGATGCTCCTATACATAGCATGCAAAGCCTATCAACTATTTGGCAAGAATATAAAGTTAAACCAGGAGAAAGCCTGTCTGTAATCTTTTCTGAAAATGAACTTGATAAAGCAGACTTACATAAAATAGTTCATGCTAATAATATAAGCTCTCAGTTTGCGACCATTCAAGCAGGAAAATCTTTATTGATAGGTCATGATCTCTCGGGAAAATTCAGTCACCTGGTCTACAAAAAAAGCCCTTACGAAGAGCTTAAAGCAACCAGACTTAAGGACGGTAATTTTAAGGTAGAGTTGATTGAAAAAGAATTAGACCGACGCATTAACGGTGCATCAGGCATTATTCATTCATCACTTTTTCTTGATGGGCAAAATGCGGGCTTATCAAACAATGTGATCATGCAAATTGCGAATATTTTTGCCTGGGATATAGACTTTGCACTTAACCTGCGTGAAGGCGATAGTTTTTCAGTTATCTATGAAAAACTTTACATAGACAACAAGTTTATTGGACCAGGAAAAATTTTAGCTGCTGAATTTATCAATCAAGGCAAATCCATTACAGCAGTTCGCTATAAAAATCCTGAAGGCAAAGTCAGCTACTATACTGCGAGCGGTGACAGTATGCGCAAAGCCTTTCTACGTACTCCTATTGAATTTGCACGCATTAGCTCTCACTTTAATTTAAAACGTAAGCACCCTATACTAAATCGTATCCGTGCCCATAAAGGCGTCGATTATGCAGCGCGTACGGGCACACCAATTAAATCAGCTGGTGACGGTAAAATTACTTTCCGTGGGCGTAAAGGTGGCTATGGCAGAGCCATTGTCGTTCAGCATGGCAAAAAATACAGCACCCTCTACGCACATATGTCTAAATTTAGAAAAGGCCTGCAGATAGGATCTCATGTTAAACAAGGTCAGGTGATAGGCTATGTTGGAAAATCAGGCCTTGCCTCAGGCCCGCATTTGCATTATGAATTTCGAGTAAACGGCGTACATAGGAATCCACTTACAGTTACTCTGCCTAATGCCAACCCTATTCAGGCGAAATATAAAGCTGACTTTTTAGAAAAATCAAAAATTCTTGTTGAGCAATTAAAGCAACTTAGCCACACTAACCTCGCAACTGCGAGGGATTCAGCCGGATGACAAAAGAATATTATATTGGTCTGATGTCTGGAACCAGCGTCGATGGTATCGATGCTGGCCTGTATGACTTATCCGGCAAACGACCCCAAGTCATTGATTTTTATTACCAGCCTTTCAGCAGACAAGTAAAACAAAAAATTCATACGCTTTGCAATAATCACCAGTCAGTCTCCTTGCTTAATTACGGAGAACTAGATAACCAACTAGGACTATTATATGCAGAAGCCTGTCTTAAGTTACTGCATCAAGCCAAGGTGAATGCAAATGAAGTAACAGCGATAGGCAATCACGGCCAAACTATTTTCCATTCGCCTAATTCAAAATTTCCTTTCACCTTACAAATTGGTGATGCCAATATTATCAGCCAGAAAACGGGAATCACTACTATTACTGATTTTCGCCGCCGAGATATTGCTGCTGGCGGACAAGGAGCACCTTTAGTTCCGACATTTCATCAGGCAATGTTTCAAACTGATAAAGAAAATAGAGTGATAGTTAATATCGGGGGTATTGCCAACCTGACGATCCTGCCTAAAAATACCCAAGGCACTATACTCGGGTTTGACACAGGACCAGGAAATACATTGATGGATTACTGGATTTTAGAACATCAGAACAGCTATTATGATAATAATGGTGAGTGGGCTGCAACTGGAAATATACAACCTGAACTGCTTAAGCAGCTGAAAAAGGATGCTTACTTCTCATCACTCCCTCCCAAAAGCACAGGAACAGACTACTTTTCATCTACCTGGCTAACAAAGATACTTAACAATCAAGCAACTTCATACTGTCCAGAAGACGTACAGCGCACCTTATGTCAATTGACTGCTGAAACAATCGCGGAGGCGATACAAAAATTTGCACCGGAAACTGAGCAGATATTTGTTTGTGGCGGCGGCACATACAATAAGTCTCTTCGTATGGCATTGGATAAATTACTCAACTATCCCATTGCATCTACAGAAACACAGGGCGTCCCCCCTGATCAAGTTGAGGCCATGGCATTTTCATGGCTTGCGAAACGCACATTGGAAGGGTTAACAGGAAATTTGCCAGAAACAACCGGAGCAAAACAAGCTGTTATTTTAGGCGGAATATATCAGGCTTGAAAAAGTAATTTCAACTATCGCTTAAATATAACAAACACCTTGGTGGGTTATGCTTTTATTGCTATGCAAAAAAATTTAACCCACCCCATAGCTATAGAATTTAGACTGAAAATGAAGACCCGCAACCACAAGTTGTAGATGCATTCGGATTACGAATGACAAACTGTGCACCGGATAAATCTTCTTTATAATCTATTTCCGCACCATTCAGATACTGAATACTCATAGCATCGACTAAAACAGTAACACCGTCATTTTGTACTTGCGTATCATCTTCAGCTACATCTTCATCAAAAGTAAAGCCATACTGAAACCCGGAACAACCACCTCCTGAAATATACACACGTAATTTCAGGTTTTCATTGCCCTCTTCAGCAATTAAACTACCTACTTTTTTCGCCGCACTATCAGAAAAAATAATTGGATCTGCCATATAATTAAACCCCTAAGTAATTAATATTAAGACGATTATGACTTTACCTAGCATTTTAGTCAAGAATTATGGATATAAGGCCATCGTTTGTAAACCTTGCTTTTCATTAAAAGCAAACATCAAGTTCATATTCTGTACTGCCTGCCCTGCCGCTCCTTTCACCAAATTATCAATCACCGATAACACGACTACTGTATCCCCGCCTTGTGGCACAACTACAGCAATCTGACAGTTATTACTGCCTCTTACATTACGCGTATCGGGATGAACGCCTGCAGGCAAGACGTCAACAAACAATTCATTTGCATAGCGTTGCTCATACAAAGCCTGCAACTGCGCAGTAACATCAGTTTCTAACGGAGCATATAGCGTTGCATGAATACCCCGAATCATAGGCACTAGATGCGGCACAAAAGTTAAGCCTACTTGTTTTCCTGCTGCCATAGATAAACCCTGAACAATCTCAGGTAAATGCCGATGTCCCGATGAGGCATACGCTTTAAAGCTCTCACCTGTCTCACTCATTAAAGTAGCAACACTGGCTTTACGCCCCGCACCACTGACACCCGATTTTACATCAGCAATTAAATGCCTACTATCTATCAACCCTTGTTCAATTAACGGCAGAAAACCCAACTGCACAGCTGTGGGATAACAACCAGGGCAAGCAATCAAGTTTGCATTGGCAATTTGTGAGCGATTTATTTCAGGCAAACCATAAACTGCATCAGCAATCAAATCAGGAGAAGCATGCTCCATGCCATACCACTTTCCCCAATCTACCGCATCTTTAATTCTGAAATCAGCGGATAAATCTATTACCTTTACATTACGCGCCAACAGTTGCTCAGCCATTAGCATGGCAATGCCGTTAGGTGTCGCAAAAAACACGACATCACAGCTTGCTAAAGTGTCTACATCCGGCCTGGTAAAGCAAACATCTATATTGCCACGCAAATTCGGATACAAAGCATCCACCCGCATTCCATCATCTGAACGGGAGGTAACCACTGCCACCTCAACCTCATCATGCAAAGCCAAAATACGTAATAACTCTACTCCTGTATAACCTGTTCCCCCAACAATACCCACGCGAATCATAAACCAACCTATTGCAAAATATTATAATGACCCTTATTTTAACTGAGAAATTGAATTGTTATGTTTAAAAACCATAAAGCGTATAAATTATAAAGTGGCATTTTAACCAACCTTTTACATGACTGTTAAAAGACTAGAAAAAATTGTTACGTTACACAAGCATAAATGAAATCCTTTTAAAGACATAATCCATTAGTTAACATTGATTAATTAGACTATAATACACTATATCAGCCACCAGTAAACTATTGTTTTTATTTGATATATTACTTCAATACAAGGATTTAATAAAAATTGACAATGAACGAGCAACCTTTTACTTTTAATCAGATCCACATTGAAGCGGCACGCAACGCCTCGGATGATTTTAATTTATTTCACGATAAGCATAAGTGGCTACAAATTACTCATAACCCTTTTAAGGGCCCTATAGTTCTAGGTTTTCAGTTGAATGCCATGATTGAATATCAACTGTACTTGCACCGGGAAGCCCATCATGAAAACCGGATTATTTCTGAAAACGGATTACGTTTCAGTAATTATCAAATCACCTACGTTAACGCCGTACGACCTGATCGAGAATTATATCTAGATATAAAAAAAACACTGATTAAAACCATTCCTGAACTGACTTTATCTAACAGAATCTCTATTAAGTCGGATAATAAAACCGTATTATTAGGCTCCAAAAAAGAAACTCAAACGCCTTTATTTCTGGCTGATACTGACTTTTCAAACCTTCCTGACTTAAATACGCTCCCAAATTGTTCAACGGTTCCAGACAGTCCATATTTTTTGAAACGAAAATATGTCAACAACGGCAATGCAAAAAATTTTTTATCTGGTTCTTTAGCGGAGCAAGCGGTTTACTTCGATGAATTAAATGGCCTGGTTGAATACCCTGAAATGTTTCCTTGCAGCCTGGCCTCAGGAGCGCTACTGTTAAAAGCACAAATAGAGGACCGGCATGATTTTAAACGTAACCCGATGGTTTATACTTCCCATAGTATTTCTGTCAATCGGGAACATTTACGGGAACTGAACAATAATCATAAACTGCATATTCTGGTTAAACAATTACCTGAATCAAAATCAAGAACCTTGAACAATACCAATATTATGTTACGCGTTTATGAATGTTACGGCCTGCTTGAAGATACCAAAGTATTATTCAGAGCACGTTTGTGTCTGGTGCCTCTGGAGAAACTACTTAATGGTTTATATAATCCGCCAATAGGGTAAGTTTAGATGATTACCTACAACCGTCAGCCACAATGAATTAATACAAACCCTTCATATACGCATCGTTGCGAAAGATATGCTGGGATATCAGTTCTACAACCACAATTGCTGGTTCGAAAAACACCGAGGTGAACAGCTACCAGCTTCCCTGCTGGTAACGTGTTGATCAAAATACAAATAAACCGGGATATAATAGCATAAGCGTTACTACGTGAACTATAACTGAACCTATTATGCTGCCTAATTTTCTAAGGAAAATTATCTATTGTTGCTGATCTTGTATTACTGCAGGTGTTTCAATTCTCTCCTGGTTTTGTTGGTCGATTCGATCACGGTTCTGCTGTCCATTGCCTTGGTTCTGGTTATTTCCCCCGCCTTGTTTACCATATCGATTGCGTTCTTGGTTTTGGTTCTGGTTCTGGTTTTGTTGTCCCGAAGAATAATTACCACCACCGCTATTCATACCACGACCTCCAGCACTACCGCCTTTTCCGGAACCAGCAAAGCTTTGTGTCGAGAATGCTAAACAACTTAAAATAATAAGCGCAGTTTTATATGTTTTTGTAATATTCATATTCATTCCTAATTGATACTATAAAAAAAGGAGGTGCTAAATGCATTCTCCCAAAAATAAGCATCCAGCCACTTTTTTTGTCTGAGCCATCAGCTAATCAACTTTACTATTTCTTTGTATTTGACTATGTCCGCATTAACTATTATTTTGCACTAAATTTTTGAATAAAAAAAGAAAAAATTGGAGAGATAATCATAAGAAACCAAGGTTTTCAACATTGGCCAGATCAGACAACGCAGTTGACAACCCATCAAAAAATACTAGCTGCAAGCGAGGTGGAAAAGCTCATAAACATGGTTTACCTGCAGAGCAGATTCCTGTTCTTATGATGCGTGATCGAAGCGGTGTTACTTCTGAAACTTATATTGCCCAACGTAACAGATGCTTAAACCAAGGTTTTAACTCCTATTTTAGAACCTGATGCTATTTTATGTTCGGACGGGCACTTGAGTTATCAAGCATTTGCTAGAGTATCGCGGGATATTCATCAGTCTGTAAATCTTGCTGCTAGTATCAGAGGGGCAGATAAAGACTTTCATATTCAAAAGGTAAAGGTAAACGATAGCTGATTTAAAGGATGGGTGCGGCGTTGTCACTAACTACTTAGATCATTATCCTGGTTGGAGACCATGGCTAGACACGCATTTAAAAACGATGTCGGCTCAAGAATTTTTAACTACGGTCGCGAGGGCTAATGGACGATACAAACAGCTAATACATAGCCTTTCATTATGCTCTGCTCTTACACAAACCGGTTATTAATAATCACTTCATCACTGTCCAATTGACCACCTCGCGGATTCGCCGCCTGGATACTCTTACCTATCGCTAAACACAAGGCAATGACATGGTCTTCAGGTAAGTTAATTAACTGTGCGACTTGCTCAAAATCAAAACCATCCATAGGACAAGAATCATAGCCCATGGTTTTTGCCGCTAACATCAATGTTTGTGCTGCGATACCACTTGAGCGCATGGCTTCATCTCTTTGCACCTGATCTTTGCCACGATAGTATTGGTCAATTAATGGCAATATAAAGTCCTGTACAGCGTGATCGGCATTGGCCCAATAACGCTCTGGATGCTTTTCCCATGATTTTAAATCAGCACAGATCACAATAAATAATGAAGCATCGGTTACTTGACTCTGATCCCATGCAGCCGCTCTGATTTGTTTTCTTAATTCAGGATCGCTAATATTAACAAAACGCCAGTTTTGTATATTAAATGCCGTCGGTGACAGCATCGCCAATGAAAACAGCTCGTTTATCTGCTCATCGCTAA
Source organism: Methyloprofundus sedimenti (assembly GCF_002072955.1). Classification (NCBI taxonomy): domain Bacteria; kingdom Pseudomonadati; phylum Pseudomonadota; class Gammaproteobacteria; order Methylococcales; family Methylococcaceae; genus Methyloprofundus; species Methyloprofundus sedimenti. The sequence continues at coordinate 10,684 of NZ_LPUF01000001.1, forward strand.
ACCGTTGACTTGCGTCAAAATGCTTAACGGCTCTGCGTGTTTGTATTGCTTCTATAGTTTGCATTATTTTTCCTTATAAGGTTCTTATTTATCTTATTCACAAATTCAAATTTGTCATCTAACTTTCCATGTATCAGTCAAGCTCATTAGTCGACAGGATTTTAGTTATTTCATAAGCAGGTTGCTGGTAGGGATGAGTTTGCAATAGTGTTTTTACCACTTGTTTAATCAGTCGATCATCACAAACCATTTCCACTTTATATTCATTCAGCCTGGTGATTTTTTCAGTTTCACCGATAAAAGGCCGGCTACCTGACAGTGGCCTAAATTGTCCGCTGCCTAAAACCTGCCAGGCACAACAATCATAGTCGCCTATTTTTCCCGCGCCCTGCTTAAATAAGGCATTCTTGACTTCCTCAACATGACTTTCTGGTACGAAAAAACACAGCTTATACATGGCTTAATTGCTCCAGTAAAAATTCGGGGATACGTTGCTCTAACCAATACTCCGGGCGAAATGGATTATGTCCGGAAATAAACCCGACATGTCCGCCTGCTGGTGTTGTTTCCAGAAATACACAAGAGGATAGTTCGGTTATGTCAGGAATCACCGCCGGAGTCATAAATGGGTCATCTTGAGCCTGAATTAATAAAGTAGGTATTCTAATCGATTGTAAAAATTGACGTGAACTGGAGCGTTGATAATAATCTTCAACATTGGCGAAATCATAGAGCTTTGCAATCACGCGATCATCATATTGCCAAAAAGAGGTAATCTTGTCTAAATCGCCAACTTGTCTCAGTATCTTCGCTTCTTCGGTTTTGCCTAAAGACTCCAGGTGTTGCTGCTTTAAATGTACATATTCTTTTAATTCACGCAATAAGCTGGCTCGATATAGTTTAGAGAATCCGCTGTCCAGTTTGCTTGCGCAAGCACTTAAAACCAGAGGAACAGAAACTGCCGTTGCGGCAAATAACTGCACACCGCTGCCCTGCTCGCCTAACCATTTCAATAATACATTGCCGCCTAATGAAAAGCCTACTGCAGCCATCGGCAAATCTGGTTCACGTGCGCGCAGGGTGCGATACAGAAAATCTATATCCCCTGTTTCGCCAGAATGATAACAACGGGATGAATGGTTATATTCACCACTACACCCTCTAAAATTCAATGCGGCACTACGTAAGCCTTGTGCCAGCAACGCCTGCTGCAAACCTTTTATATAGATCGATTGCGAACTACCTGTCAGACCGTGCAACAAAATAACCAGGGGCTGATCACCTTCTCCACAGAAATCAATATCGATAAAATCATCATCTGCAGTAATTAATCTTTCGCGCTTTAATAGCGAGTTCGGTAGTTTGCGAAATAAAGCCGGATACAAGGTTTGTAAATGCGCATTATTTAACCACCACGCAGGTTTAAAAGTAGACTGAATTAACATAATAAGTGGAAATTTTTATATTTAACGAAATTATACAGGCTAGCAATTAGAGGTTTATTAACATTATCAGCATTTGTAACTGCTGATATACTTTACATCAAGCTATGTTATTTATCTGCAGTGTCTTATTGTTAATATTTTGCATACTGCGCAATAGCAGACCTAAATCCACTATCTGCAATACTTTTTATTATTTTGGATGACTCCACCAATCTCAGCTAATGAGGAATGAAGTCGAACCGGGTCATCGTTTTAAATAAAGGTGATCAGACTCGTTATTCCAAGCGTATTCATGATCGACTCGAAAAAAGGACATATGTGGACACTAAACCAAAAGATCAACAAACCAGACATCACAACCTTAAGAATGAATTTACCCTGTAAATACTGTAAATAACTGAATAACTTGAATGCACCACATTTTTATTTTATGGTCGAGGCGACTGTAGACATTACGCAATAACAACGAGATATACCTGATGAAAAAGACGCTAATAGCTTGCATCATTTTGCTCGGTGGCACTTCAATGGCCAGCGTTGCTGACAGTATCAAACCAAAAACCCTGGTAACTATTGCTGATGCAAAAACATCACCGGCAATTACACTGGATTTAGGAAAACCTGGTGATACGATTGGGGATCAATGGTTGTTTGACCAACCCTTGCTGGATGTAGACCGAAACAAGATTGGCAATAACAGCGGTGTTTGCATTCGCACCAAGGTGGGCAACAGTTCTCAATGTCAATGGACCCTGACGTTGATAAACGGCACCATTCAAGTAGCAGGCCGGGAGTTTGATCAGGGGAGTTCTGCTATTGGCATTGTTGGCGGAACAGGTGAATATCAGCATATCTCAGGTGAATTGATATCGTTCAAAAACAGTGATGGTACCTACACACAAACCCTTACCTATACTCTGGCAAATGACATCAACTCAAAACAGCCAACTGATGCCAAATCATTAATCACCCATGTTTGTGAAAATGGCCACTATTCCTGCGCTGAATGCCATAGCGAAACGGGCAACCCTCCGATAACCGACAAATACGACAAACAATCCCCCTCACTTGCAGGACAAAATTATCAGTATTTGCTCACCCAGCTCAATCATTTTAAATCCGGCAATCGATACACCAAAGAAATGGCAAACACTTTACAAGATTACAACGCCGATGAAATTAATCAGATAGCATTCTATTTTTCGCAGCAAACTCAAACAACAGCCCTCCCTTTCGATCCCTCGATAGATACCTTAAAACACAGTATTACCGAAGACAAGTTATGGGCAGACAAAGGCCGCGTATTGTATCAACAAGGTGATAAAGCGAGAGGTATTATGGCCTGTCAATCTTGCCATGGCCTATCCGGAGAAGGCGACAGTCAACAGACAATCCCCAAACTGAGGGCACAGCATGCCCGTTATGTTCGAATGACCTTACATGCCTATAAAACAGGGAGGCGAACAACTGACAAAACACTTGATAATGTCATGAGAAAATCGGTTAAAAACCTAAACGATGACGACATCAAATATTTGAGCGCTTATATTCAATCCATGGCTGTTGCGCCATGACCAGAATAAATAGGGTGTGCACACGGGCATAGCACATTAGGTGTCTACTATAGAATTATGGAGAGAAATGACTAGCGATTAATAGATATGATACAAAGCTCCTGAGAGTTCAAGCCATAGTGGTCTAGCCATCTTGCTATCCGTTATTTTTCTTTAGCTAAAGAACATAACTAATTTCATAAATCAAAGACCTGCTCCTTTAGTTTCTTTGGTTCTGCAGCATGTTGAAGAGGGAACATTCTTAGTTAGTATTGTGGCTACAAACTTAAGACAGGACATTCAATAGACTTGTAGAGCGTGGCTTCAGCCCGCCTTTAAATAATCTCTGACATTGACGGGCTGAAGCCACGCTCTACAGTTTTCAAAATGTCCCGTGTTAAAACGATAGCCAGTATTGTTAATAACGTACGAATGCATCTTTATTCAGTACAACCCAAATGTCTTGTGCTAAACGGATTGGCATAATACAAACTATACACCCCTACATTTAATAGAGATAATATTGCCAGTATCGAAGACACATGAACCAGAGAATAAACACAGAAATATTCTCTAAAAAACAAATCAGGAAAACTTAATGGCAACTCACCAGGCGAGCACAAAAGCATCACATCAAGTTGGCTTTACCTATCTTTCTCAGGAAGATTTACTGGACGCAGGCTGTTTCGATTTGCGTATGGCAATTGAAGTTGCCGAAAAAGCCATGCTCGCCTTTGAAGATCATCGCATCATGTTTCCCGAAAAAGTTGTGCAGATTTTTGATCCCGTCAGCCAGGACCGTATCAATTGCCTGCCAGCGACTTTGCTAGATGAAAAAATCTGTGGTGCTAAATGGGTCTCGGTTTTTCCACGTAATCCAAAGCGTTTCGACGTACAAAACTTATCCGCTATATTTATTTTATCGGAAATCGAAAAGGGGTTTCCTGTCGCCATTATGGAGGGCACGCTGGCTTCGAATATGCGTGTCGCAGCTATAGGTGCTATTGCCGCTAAACACTTAGCGCGTAAAGACAGTCATAGTATTGGTTTTATCGGCGCTGGTGAACAAGCCAAAATGCACTTATTAGCGATGAAAGTAGTGCGCCCTGGCATAAAAGAATGCCGGGTAGCCGCCAAAACTGCATTAGAAGAAGAGCAGTTTATTGATGAATTATCGCCTATTTTGCCTGATATAGACTTTATTAGAGTCAATACAGTCGCCCGGGATGCTATGTTAGGTGCAGACATTCTAGTCACTGCAACCAGTGCCCAGGCCCCCTTACTCAAGGCTGAATGGATGAAACCAGGGGCCTTTTATAGCCATATTGGTGGCTGGGAAGATGAATACGACGTCGCGTTACAATGCGATAAAATTGTCTGTGATGACTGGGATACGGTAACCCATCGCACTCAGACACTCAGTCGTATGTACAAAGAAGGCCTCCTGTCGCACAGCGATATTCATGCCGATTTACATGAGTTGGTCTCAAAGCAAAAACCTGGCCGAGAATCAGATGAAGAACGCACCTATTTTAATGCCGTGGGGCTGGCCTATGTAGATATCTCGCTTGCACAGGCAATGTTTAAACGTGCTGAATCAGCGCATATCGGCCTAAAGCTTGATTTACAGGAAACCATGCTCTTTGAACATCATAATATTATCAGCAAAATCAGACTATAAATCATGTTTAAACAACTCCCGAATAGCGGCATTGAAACCGTTGAAGTTATTCTGAATCGCCAGAAAGTCAGGGTACCCCTAAATACAACAGTCGCTGCCATGGCACTAGTGCAGGGGTTACGTGTCACTCGAACAACACCCGTATCTGGTAGTCCTCGAGCGCCATTTTGTATGATGGGGGTCTGTTATGAATGTTTAATGGTCATAGATGGTAAAGCCAATCAACGAGCCTGTGCTACTTATGTTAAACAGGGTATGCGAGTCGAAACACAGCAAGGCGCAGGACCGGTATTAGGAGGTACTTTGTGAAAAATCACTATCAATTGCTTATTATTGGCGCAGGGCCCGCAGGGCTTGCAGCAGCAGTGACGGCCTCAAATCACGGTATTAGCTGCGCCTTACTTGACGAACAAATGGCTCCTGGAGGACAGATTTACCGATCTATAGAATCTGTTCCCGAGCCGCGTGCACAGATATTAGGCTCAGAATATCAGCGCGGCAAGGCATTGGCTACAGAATTTCGCGCGTGCGATATCGATTATTTCCCTGAAACCAAAGTCTGGTCACTCAATCGTGACCGGGAAGTTGGAGTATTATATAAAGATCAAAATAAAATTATTAGCGCGGATCAAGTTGTGGTCGCCAGTGGTGCCATGGAAAGACCTGTCCCTTTTCCTGGCTGGACATTACCAGGTGTAATGCAGGCCGGTGCGGGGCAAATCCTGTTCAAATCTGCAGGCGTTATTCCCGGTGATGGCGTAGTTCTTGCTGGATCGGGGCCCTTGCTACTCTTACTCGCCTGGCAATATATGCAAGTCGGCGTGGATATTAAAGCCATGCTGGATGTCACGCCACTAAGCAATCATTTACTGGCTTTACCTAAATTGCCTAGAGCTTTACTGGCACATCAGTATTTAACCAAAGGCCTGGCCTATCAAAGAGACCTTAAACGCGCAGGAGTAGTCACCAAAATTGGTGCGAGTCATCTTCAGGCTCATGGCGATGGCGAATTACAATCCGTTAGCTATCGACATCTTGGTCGCGAACATAATATTACAACGGATTTGTTAATGACTCACTTTGGCGTAATCCCGCACATCTGGCTTACCCAGGCAGCCAGTTGCAAACATCAGTGGGATAGCAGTCAGCAATGCTGGCGACCTCAACATGATGAATGGGGCAATACCAGTATAGAAGGCATTCTGGTCGCAGGCGATGGCGCGGGAATCAATGGCGCCAGATCAGCGGAACATGCTGGCCGACTGGCAGGACTCCATGCCCTATTCTCTCTGGGGATTATTTCTCAGACAGAACGTGATCAACAATCTAGCAATACCCGAAAATGGCTGCGGGATGAACATCACATCCGCCCTTTTCTGGAAGCCTATTTTGCCATTCCACAAAATATGCTGGCAACGACCGACCAAGATACGATTGTGTGCCGTTGCGAAGAAATCACTGCGGGTGAAATCCGCGCAGCTATTGATAATGCCCATCGCGATAGTAATCAGGTTAAATATCTGTCTCGCTGCGGTATGGGACCTTGCCAGGGTAGACAGTGCGCTAACGCTGTTGCACATATTGTTGCTGATGCAGGCGGTCAACCGGTCTCCGATAGCAGTCACTTCCGGGGACGACCACCTGTTGCTCCGCTCACATTAGCACAACTGGCTATGCTGTCTGAAGGGAGAACATAATGAATACTGATGTGCTCATTATTGGTGCTGGACTGGTGGGCACGTCCACCGCTTTACAATTAGCTATGCGTGGATGTCGCTGTAGCGTAATAGATAAAGATAGCCCAGGGCGACATGCATCCGGAGCAAATGCAGGCGGTTTACGTCAACTAAACCGTGATCCAGCTGAAATACCGCTCACAGTGGAAGCAGCCAAAATGTGGCATAACATTGCCAATCTGGTTGATTCAGACTGCGATGCTCGATTTCCCGGACAATTGCGCGTAGCAGAAAATCAGTCGGATATGCACAAGCTGGAACAGCGCGCCGCTATGGTTCGTTCTATGGGCTATCAGCATGAAGAAATAATCGGCCAGAAAGAACTTTATCAACTGGTTCCTGCATTGGGCCCCGGTTGCGTCGGTGCATTAATTTGCAGAGGAGATGGCTATGCCCGTCCCTATCATGCATTGACTGCCTTTCGCCAAAAAGCTGAAACATTAGGTGCAAACTTTCATTCAGCTACCGAGGTTCACAGCATCACCCAGGAAGGCGACGGCTGGTCTGTGCGTACATCTCAAGGCACGTATAACAGCGCCATTCTGGTTAATTGTGCCGGCGCATGGGCAGGAGAACTTGCAGCACGAATGCACGAACCTGTACCGCTAACCCCTAAGGCACTGATGTTGATGGTGACAGATCGCTTACCTCATTTTGTTGATCCGGTAATGGGTGCAGCCAGTCGCAAGCTATCCTTTAAACAAATGCAAAACGGGACGCTGATTATCGGTGGTGCCCTCGTCGCCAGGCTGGATTTTGCAAAGGAACAAACCGATATAGACTGGCAACAGCTAGCAGCAAGTGCTAAAACAGTCCTTGATTTTTTCCCGCAACTTAAAGATGTACGCATAGTTCGTGCATGGGCTGGTATTGAAGGGTTTATGCCGGATAATATCCCGGTAATCAGTGCATCCCAAACAGCTAAAAATGCATACCACGCTTTTGGCTTTTCTGCTCATGGTTTACAGCTATCCCCCGTGATTGGGCGCATTATGGCGCAACTCATTCTGGATGGGCATGCGCAACTGCCAATTGAGCCGTTTAATATTAGCCGCTTTAATTAATAGTAAGGATAAAAAATGAGCATTATCCGCTTAGGCACCGAAAGGCGTCGAATGAGTAAAATAGTCATTCATAATGATACTGTCTATCTTTGTGGTCAGGTTGCAAAAGATGCCAAAGCGGACATCAGAGAGCAAACCCAGACTATGCTGGATAAAGTGGATGATTTACTGCTACAGGCAGGCAGTGACAGAGCACACATTCTTTCTGCGACCATTTATATCAAGGATATGCAAGATTTTGCCCATATGAATGAGGTCTGGGATGCCTGGATAATAGAAGCTTATTCTCCTGCTCGCGCTTGTGTACAGGCAAGCCTTGCGCGCCCTGAAATATTGGTTGAAATTTCTGTCATTGCGGCAGTAAAAGTATAAAACTTATACATACTGGGGTATTTTCTTTTCTGGCAACATAAATTAACCCTGTTTTCAGCTCTTATCACCTGAAGTAGAATGCTACTTTAGTCCATCGATATCGAACAACTGGCAGACTAACGCACTGCCCTACAGCAAGGGTATTTATTCCCGCAAGCCCCATGCCTGCATTTAATGATCGGACAAAGTACAATCTACATGCTCAGGAACTACATTCCACTTTACTTATTAAGCCTTATCATACTTGCGACTAGCGGTTGTTTCTCCGTGTCTGATGAGGAACAACTATTATCCAGTTCCGGGGAAATCCGCGCCAACGATCCATACTGTTCTGCAGCAAAGACTGAACCTAATCCAGCAGAAATGCTTAATGCAACAGAATTTACTCTGGTAAGCTGGAATATCTATAAAGAGAACAAAGAGGGCTGGAAGAAGGATTTATTAACGTTAAGCAATGCCAGTGATTTGATTCTTTTACAGGAAGCCTATTTAACCCAGACTCTCAACCAATTTCTTGTCACTAGCGGACAAAAGTGGGATATGATTTCTGCATTCCGCTACCGGGGTATTCATGCCGGAGTTATGACTATCGGAGATATTCCGGCTCAAACCAGTTGCGCGCAACGGGCAACTGAACCCATAGCCTTTTTACCAAAATCTTCCTTGATCAATTACTATCCTATTAGAAATACGCAACACACTCTTTTGGTCGCAAATATCCATGCCATCAATTTTACTCTGGGTATCAAGGAATTTAGTGAACAATTGCTGCATATTAAAACGGTTCTGGCAAATCACCAGGGGCCTATTGTTTTCGGCGGTGACTTTAATACCTGGAGTGATCAGCGAGAATTAGCTCTGGATCAGCTTATCGGTAATGAGGAATTAGGCTTACATAAAGTCGATTTTGTAAGTAATGAAGCACCCCTTGTCTGGGGGCATCGACTGGATCATATTTTCTTCAGAGGCCTAAAAGTAATCAAGGCCGAAATCATTCCCGTAGAATCTTCAGATCATTATCCATTAAAAGTACAGTTTGAATTTGTGCCTGAAAATGAATAATAGCTTAGGAATAAGACGTTAATAACTTGAGCAGTAACTTCTCATTATCCACTGGCAGCGGCCGCACGAATGACTTCCGATAACGGAGGAATCCCTTCTAACTTCAGTAAGCGACTTTTTAAATAACCCCAAAATGACATGCCGTGCTTTCGGCAGGTCTTCTTGAGACTGGCAAAAGTATCACGGGCTTTCCGCCCTGCATCACTTCGTGTACTCCCGCTGATTTTTCGTTTCTTGACGTAATCCCTTATATCCCGTTCGCTTAAATTGTTATGAAGTGGGAGGTAGGGTTTGTCGAGTACACGGAGGAGTTCATGTTGATTTTTCCCCATTCGCCCGAGGGCCTGGTTAAGCGTTTCGTAACAGGTTTTGGTACTGCATAGGATTTGAAAGCGCTGCCTGATACTGCTCGCCTGTTCGGTAACAGGATTAAGTTTATAAGCTTTCAGGTCATGGTAAATCGACCAAAGCTGGTCGCGTGCGTCATCTACTGCCTTGGTATGGCTGTCATTTAAAGGAATCAGGCGATTAATCACTCGTTCGGCATGGATCCAGCACAAGGCATGATCAAAGACGTTAAACTGCCCTGCATCATCACTGATAATTGAAAAGTCAGAGGAAATGCCTTGGTCTAGCAGCCCTCCCATCAAAGCACCTTCCGTGACTATTTTTCTGTGCCGAGGTTTAACGATGCCTTGCTGATCCAGCCATTCGCACCAGTCAGGTGCCGTGTTAATGCAGACACTGATATTTTCCAGTGTCGCCAAGATTACAACAGACAGCTTATTTTGTGCCATGTATTCAATGGCACCTGTGTTCAATGTATAAAGCGTTGTTTTGCCTTGTGATAGACAGTTTAAAAAATTGATTCTGCTTTTACTTTCTGTACTACTGAACCAGGCAAAAAAATCATTGCCAATATGTGTGCAATAGCCATTTTGCCCTTTATGCCGTGCGCCAGTATCATCTGTATGAATATATTTAGAAACGGATAATCCCGTCTTCAGTAATTCATCTTTTTCGGCATGAAAGTCGTCCAGATCTTCTGTTAGTATATAACTGAGCTTACCGCTCGAAATATCGACGCCTAAATCACGAATTTGTTCCAGTAGTAATGGCTGTGTGACATGTTGGTGATGGTATTGATAGAGAATAAAGGCAATAAGGCTTTTACCAAAGCTACCTCCCTGAATGTCTTCGGGAAGCTGACCTAAAATCGTAAGACCCTCTGGCGTTATATATTCTGCTAAACGATAACGAATGTTATGAGTTTGAAAGGTAATATCCTGAATAACACGATCCTGATACCCTTTAAAGCGTGAACCCTCTGGGATTTCATCCGGCTGAATAATTTGGGTTTCATCTATTTTGAGGTTGCCTTTTTTACTGCGCCTTGGGCCTTTTTTCCTTTTTGATGAGGAGTCATCACTTCCTGGGGCACCCTCCTTATCCATTGTACTCGGTTTGATTTTAGGCTTTGTGGTTTCGCCTTTAAGCTTGAGTATCTCTTGTGCTAACTCATCAATCTGCTTTTGTTGCCAGGCAAGCATTTCCAATAACACATCGACTAGCGGTGTGCGATCTTCTTTGTTTATCTCTGGTAATTCAGGTTTAGGCGAGTTCATAGAATATATTGTAAAGCAACTTTTTAATATTTTCCCGTGGATAATGAGAAGTTTCCTTGAGCAGGAGTAAAAAGCTTTAGCTTTTTTCGTCATACACAGCAATAGCTAAAGAGACTGTGAAAGTATTATGCGTAGGTTTGGGGTGAAGCATGAACCCCAACAATGAGGCTAGGTAAGCCATTGATTGTTGGGGTTCGCAATCTCACCCCAACCTTGTATATTAAACATATCTCTTAAACACAGGTTTATTTAACACAAAACGATTATAGTAATAACTGATTTTCTGGGGAAGCCGCCCCAACCTTAAGCCTTGAGCTTGTTCGTAGATTGGCTCCCCACCCTCGTCATCCATGCCGTGGAGTATCTGAGACCTGTAAGCAATGCTTCTGAGTCTGCATTCACAAGGACGGTAGGTGAAGTGTCAGGGTTGGGAAACCAGTGATCATTATAACAATACTTAATATGATAGAAGTTACGCATTGACAGTCAATGTTAAACTATAATACAGAAAAATGCCGAATCCACTATAAATCTAGACCTTGATAAGAGAAATAACCCGCCCATCAACTGCTCGTTGTACTTTACCGATGTACATAGGATTTTTGTTAAGTGAGCCTAAACAGGCTAGCTGTTGCCGGCTAGGAGAAGTTATGTCAATTTCACATGATAGCGTCAACCGATTTCTGAATCGTGAATCGTATACCGGGCGCGATTTATATAACGAAGCCAGTCCTACTTTGAATTTAAAGGGCGGAACCTTAAGTGTTGACGATAGCGTACTGGATAAGCCTCATAGTCAGTACATGGCTTTTGTCAGTCATTTTTGGTCAGGCAAGCATCACCGAGCGGTCAAAGGGATTAACCTTGTTACTTTGTACTACACGGATACTCAAGGAAAACACCAACCTGTCAATTTTCGAGTGGTAGATAAAGCCGAAGGGAAAACAAAAAATGACTACTTTCTGGATATGCTTGCAGAGGTATTATCTTGGGGGCTTGAGCCAGGCTTTGTAACAGGAGATAGTTGGTACAGTTGCGTAAAAAATCTTAAACGGATTAGAAATCATCAGATAGGATTGCTCTTTGCGCTGGAAAGTAACCGCTTGGTTTCTGTTGAAGAAGGAACATGGGTTCAAGTTAAGCAACTAGAAGTTCCAGAGGAAGGCTTGGTCGTTTGGCTCAAAAATTTTGGGTACGTGAAATTATTTCGGACAAAGTTGAAAGACCAACTTCGCCATTATATAAGTGCACTACCTAATGACGAGCAAACCAAGTCCTTTGGCAGTAGGGATTTTACCGAACAACATGATCGGCATTGGCAAATTGAGCAATATCATCGTGCAATTAAGCAAGTATGTAACATTGAGCGATTTCAGGTTCGCAGCAAAGGAGCCATTAAAAATCACCTTTTTGCTGCAATTTGTGGGTTTGTTCAATTACAAAAATTGAGCTTCGCAGAGGTCATTAGTAATTGCTATAGCGTGCAAAGAAATTTATTCAAAGATATCATGGCTTCATTTATTGAGACGTTTATGCCAAATATAAGCCATTTAAACCCAGAATTTCAACCTGTCGTCAATGCGTAACTTCTATATGAGATAAAAAATGAATACTGTCGGAATTGATGTGAGTTGCAAGGAATTGGTGGTTGTCGTCATGGTTAAGGGTAAGGCGCGTAAAGCTAAATCTTTTGAAAATACCCCTTTAGGTCATCAGTCAATTATCCAGTCTTTAGCAAAAATGAATGGAGAAACAAAGGTTTGTATTGAGGCAACAGGTATCTATCATTTTGATTTGGCCGTCGCTCTTAGTCGAGCTGAGGGTATTGAGGTGATGGTGATTAACCCCAAGGCTGCACACAACTTTGCTAAAGCATTAATGACACGTAGCAAAACCGATGCGATTGAGGCAGAAAATTCAGCGATTTATGCTGAAAGAATGCCTTTTGTGGCCTGGGAATGCCCTGCTGACGAGTGTATCAGTTTAAGAGTCATTTCGCGCCGTATTGCCGCTTTAAGCAAACAAAAAACACAAACTAAAAACCAGCTTCACGCTTTAGAGTCGACGCTAGAAACACCAGGATTAGTGATTGATCAAATGGAAGAGTTAGTTGTTTTTTTAGAGGCACAAATTAAAAGCCTGCGCGACAATGCACTTATGGTTATTCAACAACATTATGAGCTGGAGAAAGCGTATCTACTTATCTCTGGCATCAAGGGGATTGCGCAAGCTTCAGCGATACAAATATTGAGTGAAATCATGATCTTGCCTAAGGATATGACGGCAAGGCAGTGGGTCGCACATGCTGGGCTGGATCCGAGAATATTTGATTCAGGCAGTAGTGTATCTAAAAAGCCGCGAATCAGTAAAGTGGGCAATAAATATATTCGCCAGGCTTTATATATGCCTGCTCTGGTGGCGAGTCGATTCGAGCCGAATATTAAAGGCTATTACCATCATCTGATTAATGATAATGGCTTAAAAAAAGTACAAGCTGTCTGTGCCGTGATGCGTAAATTGTTACACGCCATCCATGGCATGTTGCGGACTAATAAAGAATTTGATGGAGCGCGTTTTTATGCGCTACCTGTCAGTGAAAATTCATAATTAATATGGATTTTGTAAAATTAGCACTTGTGTTTTAAGAGAGTATCTACGGAGCCTGTCCTTTTAGGTATATTATTGAATACTTTCACAGTCTCTAAAGTTATTGCACTCCTTATCAAATATCCGCATATGCATCTAGTACCATCAACAAAGTGTTGCATGGTCACCCAAACCAGCCTGTTTCGTCGAGTTGGGATATTTGCCTTTTAATATCTCTAAAGGCGAAGCTGTATACTGTGTTTTTGAAGTCAGGTTTGCCGTGGCTGTTAATGGTTTGAAAAGCGCTTACATAAAGAAGCAGAAAACGATGACGCTTATTGTATTTGACGGGGTTTGGCTTATCAAACTAAACATTGATTTCAACTAACTGCATAAGGATGGTTGATATTATTGCCGTGCGGGAAATGTGATCTATCTCACAATTTACATTTTATCCATATAAAAACTAAGTTAATATGCGTTATCAACTTGAAAACCTCTACATTCTCCCAATTATAGAATCAACAAATTAACTTTAAGTGCATAGGTAATATAATGAATCCTGAAAAACTCACCAGTAAATTTAGAAGTGCACTCAATGATGCACAGAGCCTGGCTTTAGCTAAAGACCATCAATTTATTGAAGGCGTACACCTGCTTTTAGCCATGCTGGAACAACAAGGAGGGAGTATTAAGCCACTAATGAATCAGGCTGGTATTAATACTCAAACTTTAACTCAATTACTTGAAAAAGAACTCGGGGCAATGCCTTCTGTTTCTGGAACAGGCGGTGATGTTCAGATTTCCAATGACTTAAGCAAATTATTAAATCTTACCGAACAATTAGCTATTAAACGCAATGACAGCTTTGTTTCCAGTGAAATATTCCTATTGGCTGCATGTGCAAGCAAGGGCCAGTTAGCTAATATATTAAAACAGGCAAATGTTACACAAGCATTAATCGAGCAGGCGATCACACAAGTACGTGGTGGTGAAAATGTGCACGATGAAAATGCCGAAGATCAACGTAATGCGCTGAAGAAATATACCATTGATCTGACAGAGCGCGCAGAACAAGGCAAGCTAGACCCGGTTATTGGCCGTGATGATGAAATCCGTCGTACTATTCAAGTATTACAACGGAGAACTAAAAACAATCCGGTACTCATTGGCGAGCCCGGCGTAGGTAAAACAGCAATCGTGGAAGGCCTGGCGCAACGCATAGTCAACGGCGAAGTGCCTGATGGTATTAAAGGCAAGCGTGTATTGGCATTGGATATGGCCGCACTCATTGCAGGCGCTAAATTTAGAGGTGAATTTGAAGAACGCTTAAAAGCAGTGCTTAATGACCTGGCCAAACAGGAAGGTCAGATTATTCTATTTATAGATGAATTACATACCATGGTCGGCGCAGGTAAAGCAGAAGGTGCCATGGATGCGGGTAATATGCTTAAGCCTGCACTGGCACGGGGTGAATTACACTGTGTCGGAGCAACGACTCTGGATGAATACCGTAAATATATTGAGAAAGATGCAGCATTAGAACGGCGTTTTCAGAAGGTATTAGTTGAAGAACCTTCTGTTGAAGATACCGTTGCTATTTTACGCGGTTTAAAAGAAAAATATGAAGTGCATCATGGGGTTGACATTACCGACCCTGCTATTATTGCTGCGGCTCAATTATCTCATCGATATATCGCCGACCGCCAACTGCCTGATAAAGCAATTGATTTGATTGATGAATCAGCCAGTCGTATTCGCATGGAAATTGATTCTAAACCTGAGGTAATGGATAAATTAGATCGCCGCTTGATTCAATTAAAAATTGAAGCGGAGGCGATGAAAAAGGATTCAGATGAAGCGTCTAAAAAACGCTTAAGCACTTTGGAAAGTCAAATTCATGATTTAGAGAAAGAGGCAGCTGACCTGGATGAAATATGGAAAGCCGAAAAATCAGCGTTACAAGGCTCTGCTCATATCAAAGAGCAGTTAGATCAAGCACGTTTTGAATTGGAAACCTCAAGACGCAGTGGCGATTTAACCCGTATGTCTGAATTACAATACGGTAGCATCCCTGAGCTTGAACGCCAATTAGCTTTAGCCTCAGTGGCAGAAACACAAGAGATGACTTTATTACGTAATAAAGTGACCGAAGAAGAAATTGCCGAAGTCGTGTCTAAATGGACCGGTATTCCCGTTTCTAAAATGCTTGATGGTGAGCGAGACAAACTGTTATATATGGAACAACATCTCGCAAGCCGTGTTATCGGCCAGGACGAAGCGCTAAAAGCTGTGAGTGATGCTGTGCGTCGTTCTCGCGCAGGATTATCGGATCCAAACCGACCTAATGGTTCATTCTTATTTCTCGGACCTACCGGTGTGGGTAAGACCGAGCTATGCAAGGCATTGGCTGATTTCTTATTTGATACCGAAGAAGCCATGATTCGTATTGATATGTCTGAATTTATGGAAAAACATTCCGTGGCTCGTCTGGTAGGCGCACCTCCGGGATATGTCGGTTATGAAGAAGGCGGGTATTTAACCGAAGCAGTACGCCGCCGCCCTTATTCAGTGATTTTACTGGATGAAGTGGAAAAAGCGCATGCGGATGTTTTTAATATACTCTTGCAGGTACTGGATGATGGTCGTTTAACCGATGGACAAGGGCGTACAGTTGATTTCCGCAATACCGTAATCGTCATGACCTCTAATCTGGGCTCTGATATCATTCAACAACTGGCCGGAGAAGAAAATTACGAAACCATGAAGCAAGCGGTTATGGAAGTTGTCGGCGGGCATTTCAGACCCGAGTTTATCAATCGTATTGATGAAACAGTGGTATTCCATCCTTTAGGCCAGGAGCATATTCGCTCTATCGCTAAAATTCAGATTGAATTCTTGCGCTCGCGTTTACTGGAAAGAGATATTCAGCTAGCTATTTCAGACGCGGCACTGGATAAAATCGGTGCAGCCGGTTTTGACCCTGTTTATGGAGCAAGACCACTTAAGCGAACTATTCAGCAGAAGCTTGAAAACCCCCTTGCCCAAGATATTTTAACGGGTAAATTTGCAGCGGGAGATACGATAAATATAGACATTAAAGATGATGTTCTGTCTTTTATGAAAAGCTAAGCAACTTGCAGGAAAACCTTAGCCGCTACCAATTATATTTAGCGGCTAAAGCCTCTCCTGCTTCCTGACGTTTAGTCACCAATGTTTTTGCTCAAACCATGACACAAATGACAGGCAACTGGCATGTTAGCATAGGGTTCTGGCTTGTAAGGTCGTTAATACCTGCTCTTGCTTATTTACCAAAAGGTACTTACAAGGGGGCATCATACGCATCCTTGCTCCGTGATACCGTAACAAATCTGCCATAAAACAATTAATACTTATATTGCTGTATACGTCACAATTACCCAACGTTTTTCTACACTTTCAAGTCGACCACGATGCCATATCGCATTAAATAACGCTAACCATCTGAAAGAAAAGTTAATAAATGGATAAAATAAATCCCGTGGCTTCTCTGTCTCTAGTGTCGCAAGCAATGAAAAACTTTTGTCATAAAACCGTCATATAAAATGGTTTACAATGCTTCTGCTTAACAGGATGCGAAATAAAATATGAGTCAATTTACAATTTTAGTAGTTGAAGATGAACAAGCTATTCGTAGTATGCTGGTTATGGTATTACAACAATATGATTTTAACGTGCTGGAAGCAGCGGACGTAATCCAAGCTCTGGCGATACTCAATGACACTGTTCCCGATCTTATCTTGTTAGACTGGATGCTTCCGGGCATTACAGGAGACGAATGGACTCGTCGCTTAAAGTCGAATGATAATTATCGTGATCTGCCAATTATTTTAGTCACTGCGAAAGGTGAAGAAGCTGACAAAATTCGAGGTCTGGATATAGGTGCCGATGATTACGTAACCAAACCATTCTCACCTAAAGAGCTTGTTTCAAGAATCAAAGCAGTACTACGCAGAAGTGGTAAAATTCACGATTTAACGCAAATTAAATTTCAGGATATCGTTTTGGACACCGAACAACACCGTGTCAGTATTTCCGATAAAGAAGTCGATGTTAGTCCTACTGAATTTAGATTACTGAGTTTTTTTCTTACCCACCCGGATAAAGTTTATAACCGTACACAGCTATTAGATCAGGTATGGGGGCGTAGCGTTTATATAGAAGAAAGAACAGTAGATGTACATATTCGCCGCTTAAGAAAAATACTGGCTAATTATCAACGCGAGGACTGGCTACAGACTGTACGCGGTTTTGGTTACCGGTTTTCTGTGAAAAATAGCTAATGAGTTTTTGGAATAAGGATTTATTACGTCTTGCCATCACCATTCTCATAGCAGCAATTGCCAGTAGTTTTATCGGGCACTTCTTATATTTGTTACTGATCATCTGCATAGGCCTTATTCTTCGTCAGGCATTCTTGCTCAACCAGTTAGAAGATTGGCTGCGATCAGGCGCAAAATCAAACTACCCATCAAGCAGTGGACTTTGGGAAGAGATTTACTATCATATTTTTCGTTTAAAAAAAGCAGCTAAAAAACGCAAAAAAAAACTCAGTCTTATTATTGAACAGTTTCGTAGATCCACCTCAGCCTTGCCAGATGCAATCGTGGTCATCGGTGAACACGATGAAATCTCGTGGTTTAATAATGCAGCAAAAGAAATACTTGGCCTAAAAAAAAAGGATAAGGGCCAGCGCCTGCCTAATTTAATCCGTGCCCCTGCCTTTGTAGAATTTTTAAGCAAAAAAGATCCTGGTATCGTCTTAAGTATTAAAGCACCTGTAAATGGGCAAGTTACCTTACAACTAAAAATTGTAACCTATGACCAAAATGCACATTTATTAGTCGCACATGATGTCACCTTCCTAAAAAATATCGAGCGGATGCGTAAAGATTTTGTCGATAATATATCACATGAATTACGTACGCCCCTCACGGTCTTAAAAGGCTATATAGAGACACTTGACGATATGGGCGAGGATCACTCTCCATTATTAACGCATTCATTACAACAAATGCATAATCAGACACTGCGTATGCAACATTTAGTGGATGATCTCCTGCTATTAGCAAATCTAGAAACCCAAAAAACTGAAAATAATTGTGTTGTAATTGATACGCTTTTAAAACAAATCTGCCAGGAAAGTAGTGCTTTAGAACAACTAAACAGCCGTATTGAGCTCTTCATAGAATCAGATATCAACATATTTGGCAATGACCAGGAGCTTCGTAGTGCATTTTCTAATTTAATCGTCAATGCCCTTAAATATTCAGATGAAGAATCTATTGTTACCGTGCAGTGGTATCAATCGTGTGACAACGTAATTCTGAGTGTAGCTGACCAGGGCGAAGGTATCCCTGAACTTGAAATTCCTAAAATTACCGAACGTTTTTACCGTGCCAATGCTCAACGTGAAAATGAAAAACATGGTACAGGTCTGGGACTTGCAATTGTCAAACACGCTCTCTCCAGACACGATGCTCAGCTTAAAATCAGCAGTGAATTAGGTAACGGTAGCTGTTTTAGCTGTATTTTCCCTAAACGGCGTTTTTGCTAATTTTTTGCTCTTGCTGGAACCAGATCGAAAAACACGCTGTGGGAATGTTGAACTGGGTAGTTTGTTACTGATTACCCACATTGTCATTAGCCCGTTCAATACTTCGGTTTTTGATATTATCAACAACTTCAATATCCTTGTCTGATGGGTAAAAGTGTAAATAGTCACATTGTGGAGCAAAGACATTAATGTGCATCCTGCTACCATCACCATTTCTAGTATATGATCAGGATCTTCAGGCAGATTGTCTTTCAAATCGGTTCACGATCACGATTACCTGCCCAGTCGACATATTCACTTGGCGAATGCGGGTCTGAAAAAGGTTTCTAGGTTTATCAGCAGGCACAAGCATATTCTATACCACCCTCATTTTACTTATAATACCAAGCCTTATAATTTTCCACTTGCTCAAATTGTGAAGTTATGATTCAATCATAGAAAATTAACTTCATGGATTACTAATGGCTGATAGCACGCTTTCTGATTTAACGCCCATTGCTTTCCTGCAAACTTTTATCATCGAACTGATGCACGCTAGTGAACAATTAGGGCAGGAACAACCGCAGCAGTTAATTGAACATATCGCCCTGACAGCAGGCCGTTTTTTTGAAGAAGTTTATCGAAACGAGTGCGGTAACGAAAAGGAAAAGCTACATATAGAAAGCTATATTGAATTAATTTTGGGGCTTAAAAATAATATTGGTGGCAATTTCTCACTATCATCTAGCAATCAAGATAGTATCGCGGTTTATAACACTAGATGCCCTTTTGGTGAAAAAGTAGCCAACTTTCCCGAATTATGCAGAATGACTTCCAGTGTATTTGGCGGTATAGCTGCACGCAATTTTGGCTATGCCAAAGTTGAGATTACTAAAAGCATCGCTCAGAATGATGGCTGCTGTGAAGTTAATATTCATCTCAATCCTGAGATCGCAAAAAACAAAAAGGGAACTGAGTATCGGGATAACAGCAATGACACTGAACACGAGCAGAGCTATACAGCACTGCAGACGCTGATTGAAGAAAATATGCTGAAAATCTGGCGCAAACAAAGCTCTCAACACATTAAAAAGCATCAGCCACCACTTATTATTGCTAATTCAAAAGGAATGCAAAAGGTTTTAAAATCAATAGAAGTGATTGCTCCCACATCTGCAACTATATTGATCGAAGGGCATACAGGCGTGGGTAAAGAACTGGTCTCACGCGCCATACATGCTATGAGCGTTCGCAGCCATAAAGTTTTTGTACCTATCAATTGCGGAGCAATCGCTGAAAGTTTACTGGAAAGTGCCTTGTTTGGACATGAAAAAGGCGCTTTCACCGGTGCGGTAGAAGTTCATCAAGGTGTTTTTGAAAGAGCGGAAGGTGGCACGCTGTTTCTGGATGAAATCGATTCATTATCACCCGCTGCACAGACACGCTTACTAAGGGTAATTCAGGAAGGTGAGCTGGAAAGAGTCGGAGGAAAACAAGCAATACAGGTCGATGTACGCCTGATTTCAGCGACCAATGTAAATTTACAGGATAAAGTGGAGCTAGGGGAGTTCCGTAAGGATTTGTACTTTCGGATCAATGTCGTTAAATTAGAAATACCGCCACTGATTGAAAGACAAGAAGATTTCCCTGCTTTGGTTGATCTAATTTTACAACGCATGAATAAGAAGCATAATAAGTCTGTGACATCAATTAGTATTGCCGTCATGCAGAAAATTCAGGCATATCACTGGCCAGGAAATGTACGTGAGCTGGAGAATGCGCTGGAACGCAGTTTATTATTTACGACAGGAACTGTACTAACAGAATTAAAGCTGGATATCAATGAGTCCAGCAGTAAATTGATTGACTGGAAACAACTCAAAGAACAAGCAATTACAAAGGTGGAACGGACATTTTTACAAGTTTCTTTACAACAATTTCAGGGCGATATTAAACAAATTGCAGCCAGTATGGAGATATCGACCCGTGCTGTCTACAACAAGCTCAAGAAATATAAACTTAACCCGGACGATTACAGAAAATAAAGTATGTTTCTGGTATTGATTTAATTTTTAGACCTGTATTTTTACAGTGTAGAAATTAGTTTTTTTGAATCTGTTATTTATTTTAATCCGGACTACCGCTACCACCTGATAATGAGGCATGACTGATACGCTCAACAATAGTCTGATATTCTTCGACTTTTGGCTTATATATATACATCGCCAAGGCAGATAAAATAGTAAATATGTATAGCGTATTATAACCATCACCTAGTACGTACATTGCAAAACCGTACATTGCGATACTTTCTGCAATTGCCATGGAAATTATAATCGTCACTGAATAGCGAGATTTGGGGGTGCTGTTTCCTTTTGCCGTTTGATTTAAGCGCACTAAAACATGGCGTATAAATTTCATTACCGGGAATGTCATAATTGCAACGACATAAAGTACCGTTCTAATAAAAATTCGTGATTGCTCATCCATGCCTATTTGTATTTTATCGCCATATATATGACAAATAGCGACTAGCGCAATTAGGCTCATCAAAGCGACCGCCCGAATAACACCTGCCGCTAAAAGGTCGGCTTGTAATTGTTGTTCTGATATAGCCATTTAGTTACCTTTTTGTTGCTCCAGTCGATAGCTATACAAAATAAGCACAAATGCAAAGAAATCATATAAGCTATGAATAATAATAGGTGTCAGCAGGTTTCTTGTATTGTCATAATCCAGATATAAACCCAGATAAATACTCACTGCTGTTGCCATAATAAAATATAAGGCTGTCACCGCATGAACCAGGCCAAAGATGACGCTGCTGACCAGTAAACCAGCCATTAATCCCCATGAGTTTTCCATCCAGGGCTGGATCACGCCGCGAAACAAAATTTCTTCTGAAATGCCGGCGACAGCCGCTAAAACAAATAAATCAGCCCAATGGCGCTTGTGTAGACTGGGGCCCAGTGTTGAATGTAAAACCTGCTTGATTTTTTGTAAGGATTCCAGCTGCAGCTGATTTAATGCGATAAAAATCAAACATAATGGCAACGTGCCCATAATGCCATTAATAACGGCCTGTTCATTAAATACAATAAACTCAAACGGATTAATATCTACCAGCCAGCCAATTGCGATTGCAACCAGGACCAAAGAACTTTCAAAATAACACGCCGTTTTAAAAAAATTATCAGGATCTATTGTGGGTTCATTCATAGTAAATTGATGCGATAATAGCATTTTTTATTCGTTAAGGAGCTAATACTGTGCAATGTTTTATTTACAAAAGTAGCAAAAAAGATGAGTTGTATTTGTATATAGCTAAGCAGGATGATTTTTCAAATGTTCCGGAGGCCATACTTAAAAGTATTGGGCCTCCTGTATTTGTCATGGAACTGGATATCACGCCCGAGCGCTTACTTGCGCGTGAAAAAGCAGCGGATGTCATCAAGGGCATTGAGGAACATGGATTTTTTATTCAAATGCCCCCGTCAATTTACCCCGCTCCCAAAAAATTACAATAAAGGTATAGCAGACCTCGTCCATGCGAGGTCGTGCATTCTATAAAAATGCCGAGCATGGACTGCTTATGCTCTTGGTAATGTTACACCTTGTTGTCCCTGATATTTCCCCCCTCTGTCTTTGTAAGAGGTTTCACAGACTTCATCTCCGCCAAAAAACAACATTTGCGCAACCCCTTCATTCGCATATATTTTTGCAGGGAGCGGTGTCGTATTGGAAAATTCCAGCGTCACATGACCTTCCCATTCAGGCTCTAATGGCGTGACATTCACAATAATCCCGCAACGCGCATATGTCGATTTACCTAAACAAATGGTTAACACATCACGCGGAATACGAAAAAACTCGATCGTTCTCGCCAGGGCAAATGAATTGGGCGGAATAATACAGACATCAGACTTTACATCGACAAAGCTGCCATCACTAAAATTTTTGGGATCGACAATCGCAGAATTGATATTGGTAAATATTTTAAATTCATCTGAACAGCGCACATCGTATCCATAGCTTGATGTACCATAAGAGATAACTTTACCTTGAGGTGAATTTCTAACCTGCCCCGGTTCAAAAGGCTCAATCATACCTTGTTCCAGTGCTTTGCGACGAATCCATGTATCTGATTTTATGCTCATATTGACCTTGCATGTTGTGTAATATTATTCAATTGGTTGCGTAATTTTATCCTAATCTCAGAGCTGACACAGGAAAATATATTCTCTATACTCGCGTTAAATGCAGCTTTAATCAGCGGAATAATAGACATTGTTTTTTCTAGCTCTTTTTTATGTTGTGTGGGGACTTGTGCCTATAAAAACAGTATCACTGATCAAACTCGATATTCTGTGCACCATTCAATACCATAAAGTGCTTACCCTTTGATCGTGAAATCAAGGTGACACCGGATAACTGAGCCATTTCCAGACCCATTTGTGTCGCTCCTGAACGTGAAAGTAAAACCGGAATACCCATTTGCGAAACTTTAATGACCATTTCCGAGGTTAATCGCCCTGTAGTATAAAAAATTTTATTATCGCCTGATACGCCATTCAGCCACATATGCCCTGCAATGGCATCTACTGCATTATGCCGGCCTACATCTTCGACAAATATTTCCAGCTGATCTGCTGTATATAAAGCACAACCATGAACGGCACCCGCCATTTTATACACTTCATTATGCAATCTGACCGAGTCTAACAACGCATATAAGGTCGATTGGCGTACATGATTTTCAGGCACACGAATTTTCTGCAACTTTTCCATTAAGCGTCCAAACACGGTTCCCTGCCCACATCCTGTGGTTACCGTGCGCCGCTCCATCTGCTTAGAAAAATCACTTTGCTTCCCTACTGTCACAACAGCAACTGATTCGGTTTCCCAGTCTACCTGTACAGCCTTTATCTCATTTATTTGCTCAAAAAAACCCTGATTTTTTAAATAGCCCAGGGTTAATAATTCAGGATGAGAGCCGATGGTCATTAAAGTAACAATTTCCTGCTTATCCACATAAATAGTCATCGCTCGTTCACCCACTAGATTGATACTCCTTTCAGCACCGGTCTCATCAATACCAATGACGACTTTGGCAACGCTTAAACCCGCATCAGTCATTTCTGGTCGCATCATCGTTCCTGAGTAGCTAAATCAGCCAATTGTTCCAGCGTATTAATATTAGAAAAAAACTCTGGGTTGGCGCTAAGGTCTACTTTTATCCAGTGGTGTTGCTCAAACCAGCGATCTATTTTACGTTCACCTTGTGCTAAATAATCTTGCAGACTTTTTTTAAGCGCGCTTTTAATCGCCATAAAAACCGGGTGTATACGTTCACCATCAAATGCCACGGCAATATCTGCCTGACAATGCTCACGCTCATTTAACAAAGCCTGCAAACCCTTCGCTGTTATAAAAGGAGAATCACAGGGTATCACCAGCAAAACATCATGACGACAGGCATTTAAAGCCGCATAAACGCCAGCCAAAGGCCCGGCAAAATCATCGTTCACATCAGAGATCACCGGATAATTAAGCTGCTGATATTGCTCAATATTACGGTTGGCATTAATAAATAATTCATCCACAACAGGGGTTATTGCCTGTATGGCATAAGTAATCATTGCTTTATTATTAAATGGGACCAAGCCTTTATCCTGTTTATGCATGCGCCTTGCTAAACCGCCTGCAAGAATGACGCCCGAAACACCTGATTGTTTATTCATATATTAATTCTGCTACCATGTGACTTACCGAAACACATAAAAACATTTATATGTCATTTAATCAATTAGATTTATCTGCTCCTCTGCTTAAAGCGATTGCCGAACAAGGATATGACAATCCGACTCCCGTTCAAGAACAAGCCATTCCAGTAATCTTACAGGGACGAGATATACTTGCTGGTGCACAAACGGGAACTGGTAAAACAGCCGGCTTTGCTTTGCCTATTCTGCAACTATTACATAAGCAACCACCTGCTAGCAAGCCACACCCTATCAGAGCTTTAATTCTCACGCCGACGCGCGAATTAGCCATGCAGGTTTATGAAAGTTTCAGAACCTATGGCAAACATTTGCCTTTATTTTCTGAAGTGGTTTTTGGTGGCGTCAGTACCCATGTGCAAATCCAGCGCCTGCAAAAAGGTACCGATATTCTGGTCGCCACTCCAGGACGCTTGCTGGATTTATTGTATCAAAAACAAGTAGATTTATCGCAAGTGCAATTCTTTGTGCTGGATGAAGCAGATCGTATGCTGGATATGGGTTTTATTAAAGATATCCGCAAGCTTATAGAAGTATTACCCGGACAACGACAAAACCTGCTGTTTTCAGCGACTTACTCTAAAGAAATTAAAATCCTGGCCGATCAATTATTAATTGATCCTGTTGAGGTCGCAGTCGCCAGAGAAAATATTGCCGCCAATACCGTCACTCAACTTGTTTATGGCATCAAAAAGGAATCTAAACGTGAGTTACTTTCATGGATAATCGGGCATCATAACTGGCAACAAGTATTGATATTTGTCAGAACCAAACATGGAGCTGATCGCCTATGCAAGCAATTAATCAAAGATGGTATCCGCTGCGCAGCTTTACATGGCGACAAAAGCCAGGGCGCGAGAACGCGAGCACTTGCAGATTTTAAAGCGAATAAAGTTACCGCGCTTATCGCTACCGATATCGCAGCGCGTGGCCTGGATATTGAGTTATTACCGCATGTGGTTAATTTTGACCTGCCTGCAATGGCTGAAGACTATGTACATCGTATTGGACGCACCGGTAGAGCAGGTTCAGATGGAGCATCTATTTCCCTGGTGGCTGCCGAAGAAGCCTATTTATTATTTGCAATCGAAAAACTATTAGGCAAACAAATTCCGAGAGTTGCTGACACAGGCTATGAGCCGGTATTGTTGAGTGATACCAATCAACCTAAAGCCCAAGCTCGCCAGCCCAGGAGTAACAATAACAGTCAGCAAAAATTTAAAAGAAAAATAGCGTCTGGAAATCGTGGCGCTAAAAACAAGTAACGAACAAAAAAATGGCAATAAGAACTTTAGGGAAACGAATACCAACGCTGCTAAAAATAATGCTTGAAAAAGAATCAGATTAACGAAAAAGCCAAATCAACCAAATGTAATTGAGCAAAGGCGTAAAGCCTATTCATAGCGCCCAAATTAACCTGAAAAAAAACTATCTGTTTGATTTATCAAGTATTGGAATAAGCGTTAGTTGCAATAAACACAACCGCTCAGACTTTCTTCCAGTCAAGGTCTCTTCAATTCAATTGATTAATTATAATTATCATCATGCAATACACATACAAGTTGTGCTAAAATTAACTTTGGCATGAAGCTATTTAGATGGTAACGTGTTATTTAAAATAACAACAATGAGGTTTACATATGAAATTATTAAAAAGTGCTATTATTGCGTTTTCACTAACGCTTTCTTTAGGTTCTTTTTCAACAACTGCTGTTGCTTGTGAAGATGGAAGAACTTGTTTTGGCCCTACTGAAGCTATTGATATTGTTTTAGGTCATATTGCTATGGCAATGAAAGCAGTTGAGAACGGAGAAAATGGCCCTACAGTTAATACTCATGTTAAAGCAGCACTGGCCGCAAGCAAAGAAATCAATGCCAGTGATAAAATTGATATAGCGCGCGTTCGTGCTAATGCACATCTTAAAAAAGCCAGATCAGCATTCAAAAAATCTGATATGCAAACTGGTGAAGATCATTTAGGTAAGGCAGAAAAAGCATTTACAGAGCTTAAAACACTATTTTAATCTGTTGCTTTCTTGATAAAAGTCCGAGCTGGGGTTAATGGCATTGCGTCCGTAACCCCTCTCGCACCATCAATAATAACAGTAATATCCGTTTTCACGAACCTTAGAAATACATCCTCCCCCACTTTAGCTTTTCCCTTCTAATTACCCTCAGCAATACTTTTTTACTTTCCTGATTCCTGCATGTTTTTACTTGTCTCATGCAATCATAAAAAAATCTGTCCACGCCAGCCTGATTAGACTTCGAGAATGCGCTTTTTTTCATTAGACCAGAATACTGTATCCCCCGGATAATAATGAGTATTATTTAAAACTCCGACAAACTTGATTGTTTGTGATCTGCAAAATGACGTTGAAACATCAAGCCCGGCTCATTAAACCTAGAAACCGCAGCTGACCGCTACAAAACACTGTATGCGACAGAATATAAAATATAATGCTTGTCACCAGCTGGATTACTATACTCCGCTTCACAGTATTGTGGATAAATCTGCGTACGAGATACCGCGTGACTGCTCTTGCCAAGGGCTACGGCAATTGCCTGCGAACCGTGCTTTATCTTGCACACTCAGATTTCCCACAAAATCCATACTCAACTGCGGTTTCTAGGTTTAAGCAATCTCGTCTAAGCAATCAATCAAACTGCTGTTCGGCCTGTAGGCTGAGTTGATTAAGCTGATCAGTAAGTTGTTGCTGCAACTCACTAATCTGCTCAGTCGACATGCGTTTTTCCACCTCAAGCGGCTTGCCAATAACTGTATGTATCGTGCTGAAAGGCAATGGAAGAAAAAAATTATCCCAACTATTCAAATGTATCTTGTGATTACAGGCATTCGCAATGGGGATTATAGGTGCACCACTGAGTTGAGCCAGAGTAATTACGCCAATTTTTGCTTCGCGAGCCGGCCCCAAAGGGCCATCCACTGCAGCGCCTACGCTGCATTTTTCTTTGCTAATGGTTAAATAAACATCACGCATAGCCACAGCTCCGGTACGATGCGCTGAACCACGCAAGACACCGACACCCAGTTTTTTTAAAACGGCATTACCTATATCTCCGTCTTTTGACGGACTGACTAGTACGCTGGCTTTAACGCCTTGCTGACATAAACCCCACAAAAAGTCGATGGCAAAAGTCATTTGCTGATGCCAGTAACAAGGCAACATCGGCTGCTGTGCATCTATGTACGCTTGCAACTGTTCCGCGCCTGTTATATGTACAGTACAGGTTTTATGCAATACCTTGACATACATACCTATTACAGTAGGTGCGAGTTTTTGCATCAATAATGTATTTAAAAATAATTTCAAAACAACTACTCCCTATCTACAGATTGTTGCTCCAGAAAACTGGCTAAAGCGCTGATACTGGGGTAATCAAACAAATCGGTTAAGTCTATCTGGTCAGGAAAAAGCTGATCCAGACGTTCATGAATTTGCGTTAAAGACAATGAACTAATACCTATTTCAAATAAATCATCGGTAGGCACAATCTGGCGTTCAGGCATCACTTCCTTACATATCTGCATGAGTTGCTGCTCTATAGACCCGGCTTCACTTTGCTGCAAATCAGCTTGTGGCATGGATAACTGATGCAGTTGCTCTAACGTCGCGACGAATTCACCAGCAATAAATTGATTGGATAAATTAAAACGCTGCACCTTGCCACTGGTCGTTTTAGGAAACGCAGACACCGGGATCACTTCTGCCACCTCTATACCTGCATCTTTTGCCAAAACAGCACGAATCGCATTAGCGAGAGGGATAAAATCATCCAGTTCGCCTTTGTAAGTGACAAACATGGCTAATGCTTCACCATTATCACCGGGTATGGTGCATGCTGCAGCTTTTTGCTCTCCCATTTCAGACAATGTTTCGCATAATTGCTCTAAATCATGCGCATGGTAGTTTTGACCATTGACTATAATCAGGTCTTTCAAGCGCCCGGTTAACACCAACTGGTCCTGGTAAATAAAACCTATATCCCCAGTATCCAGCCAACCCTCCGCATTAATGGTTGCCGCAGTCAGTTCGGCATCGTCATAATAGCCCTGAGTGACATTATCTCCGCGAATTAACACATACCCTAGCGTGAGTTCAGCTAACTCTTGTCCTGCATCATTCGCAACAATCAGCCCGGTATCGCTCACTGCACTACCTAATAAGACCATTTCCAGGCTATCCTCTTGCTGTTCTGAACTGAGAATAATATGATCGCCCAGTTGTAAATGCTGGCGGTTAATAAAGATCGATTGCACTGCTGCAGCTGGCTCAGTGAAAGCGGCGGCTAATGAAGCTTCTGCCAGTCCATAAACAGGAAAAATCACGTTTTCTTTAAAGCCAAAAGGTTTTAATGTTGCATTGAACTCACGACACAGCGCAGCAGAAATTTGCTCTGCTCCATTAAAAATCAAGCGTAAAGCTGACAAATCTAGATGTGACTGCTTTTCTGGTTTGAAATATTTCAAGACGTGCTGATAACCAAAATTAGGCGATGCCGAGACTGTGGCCTTTTTTTCGCTGATTTTATCCAGCCATAAATTTGGCCGACGCACGAACAATTCCGATGACATTAAATAAACATCGGTATTTAAGACCAAGGGCGATAAATGAAAGCCAATAATCCCCATATCATGGGTTAAAGGCATCCAGCTTAAGCTAACATCATCTTCTGTGGCTTTACTGCCAATCAGGATTGAACGAATATTGCTCATTAAATTGTGATGCGTCAAAACTACGCCTTTAGGTTCTCCGGTAGAGCCTGAAGAAAACTGGATAAAGGCAGTATCTTGGGGCTTAATCTCGGCTGGATTCGCCTTATTTTGATCAGGCATTCGTTGTTCGGCCAGTAAAGACTGTGCTTGTAAATGTGGTTTTAACGCACCTTGTTGCCACTCATCGGCATACTTGAGTAATTGCTGCAATGCGTCTGCCGAAGTCCAGATAAAAGGCTTATTTAATTTTTGAAAAACAGACAAGACCCGTTTATGCGCTGTATTCTGGCTTGATGCATTTAGAGGTACAACAATAATCCCGCCCAATATTGCAGCCCAGAATACATCCACAAACTGTTCATTGTTTTCTGCCAGCAAGATTAATTCATCCCCTTGCTTTACACCCGCTTGCTGTAATTGATATAACAAATGCAAGGCTCGGTCATACAACTCTGCATAACTTATCGTCAGTTCATCGTTTTTAGCTTTTATATAGGTAATACTTTTATTACCCTTGGCAGTATTTTGTAGTGCTTCAGTTAGTGTAGCGGGGAATGATGTTGCGCTCATGTTATATTTATCTATAAGTTGCATGAAAAAATATATCTTGCTTGGGCCTTAAATTAACTAAAGGCTCCAGTTCTATGGTTTGCCCTGGCACTAATTCAAAATGTACCTTTTGAATAACCCGACTAATATGCACGGCCATTTCCTGAATGGCCATGCTATCACCGATACAGCGTCTGGGCCCGATAGCAAAAGGTAAATAGGCACCGACATGCTGACTTTTTTTATTTTCCGGGCTAAAGCGTTGCGGATCAAACTTTTCCGGATCAGGCCAATAAGCAGGATTACGGTGCACCAGATAAGGGGGAATCAAAATATCCGTACCAGCCGGAATATCAATACCCTTAAAATGATCATCGGCTATCGCCCGTCTCGTGAGCACCCAAACCGGGGGATACAAGCGCATAGACTCATCCAGAACCTGTTGCGTGAGCGTGAGTTGCGTTATGTTCGCCATACTGGGCATGACATCAAGCGGCATGTACTGCTGACTTTCTGCCAGTACCTGTTGCTCGATCTCACTATGTTGCGCCAGCAAATACCAGGTCCAGTTTAAGACACTCGCGGTGGTTTCATGGCCAGCAATAATTAAGGTCAGGATTTCATCAATTTGCAATTTTTCTGGCATGGCATCGCCGCTACGTTTTTCCGTCGCATTCATTACCATGCTTAACAAATCAAAAGGCTGTCGATTTTCTGTTCGGCGACGCTGCATCATATCGCTCACCAGATGCGTCAATTGGCGAAAGCGTCTGGCAAAAAGCAAATCTCTGGCAGAATCATCAGTAACCATTAAAAAGGGGTTTTCACCTGTTTCGGCAATAATGCGCTCTAAATCTTCACTAAATAAGGCATGTAAAATAAAATCCAGTGCCGTCTGACTCATGGATTCGGTGATATTAATGGGCTTGCCAGACTCAATGTCATCCTGCCAACTGGCCAATAACTTGTCAGCACAACTGATCATTAAGGGCAGTTGGTGTGTCAGTAGTTTATTACTGAACAGCGGCTGCATCATTTTGCGCTGCCGCTTCCATAAATCACCTTCACTGACGATAATACCCCGACCTAATAAGACATTAATCTGTTTAATGCCCACGCCTTTGATATAGTTTTTGTAATTGGTGACCAGAATATGTTTTGCCATCTCTGGGTCGCACACGTTATAAACCCAGCCATTCTGATCAGGAAATTTAGCCTTAAACAGGTTACCGTTTGTTGCTACCAGATCGCTGAGTTTGGCCAAAACCTGCTCAAGTTGATGGTAATCAATAATGATATCCTCGCCAGGTGGCAAGCTTAATGCAGTAGAATCAGACATATCGAGTTTACAAAAGTTGCTTATGTTATGACAAATAATAATTCGTCAAATTTTACCACAGTCGCTATTTGCTATTTAAATAACATCCACTCCTTGGGTTTGTTTATTTACAAATGCTAAAATAAATCATGATACTTTTCAGTTCAAAAATATACTTTCATTTACTGCTATGCATCAGTGTACTGATGATCATCGGCTGCGCGCAAACACCGAAAGGTGAATTTGTACCTTTTTATCAGGCTGAAACAGACAAGCCTTATGCGGATGTACTGGCTGAATTAGAAATTGCTATTTCAGAGCAAAATTTCAGAATAACAGGGCACAGTCGTGTAGGCAAAGTAATTCGCGACCGTGGCACAAAAAACTTCCCTGATTATGATACTGTGCAGTTTTGCAATCTGACGCATGCAAAAACGCTTTTACTGATGTCACCTCACGCGATACGCTTTATGCCATGCAATATTGTTACCTATCAATATAATGGCAAAACCATAGTGCGCACCCATTTGATTCCTACAGATACCGATAATCCGAAACTCAATGTTTTTGCTGAACAAATGAACAAGATGCTCAAAGAGATTGTTGATTTTGCAGTGGAATAATTTACTTCTGGTCCCCACGCAGAGCATGGGAAGCAGAGATCTAACTCACACACTAACACGCTATGGACTATTTTATCTGGGATTTCGATCCTGTTTTAGCCAGTTTTAAACATATTCGCATTCATTGGTATGGCGCGATGTTTGCTCTGGCTTTACTGAGTAATTATGTATTTATGCACTGGGTTTATGCCCGGGAATTAGGTTCCACAGAAGATGTCGATCGCCTGCTATGGTATTGTGTTGGTGGTGCAGTCATTGGTGCGCGACTAGGACATATTTTATTTTATAACCCGGGTTATTATTTTACGCAACCACTCAAGATCTTTGCCATATGGGAAGGCGGCCTAGCCAGTCATGGTGGCGTTTTTGGGGTATTGATTGCCCTGTATATCTATCAACGTAAAGCGCCTTTTGATTACTGGTGGATTCTGGATAGGGCCGCTATAGCAGGATCTTTAAGTGGCTCTCTGGTGCGTATAGGCAATTTTTTTAATTCGGAAATTGTCGGCATAGCTACCGATATTCCCTGGGCTGTTATTTTTCAGCGCATAGACACTGTTCCGCGCCACCCGGTACAACTCTACGAGGCCATTAGCTATGCGGGGATTTTTGTATTTTTACTGTATTTATATAAGAAAAACAGGACTTTCGACTTACATGGCCAGTTATGCGCCTGGTTTATGATACTGATATTTAGTAGCCGTTTTATCCTGGAGTTTTACAAAGTCAGCCTGGTTAACTACGACAGTGATTTCTGGCTCAGTGCAGGGCAAATACTGAGTATTCCTTATATTATAATTGGCATGTTCATCCTATACCGCAGTAAAAAAGCCATTTAACGCCATGAACTATCACTCGCACTTCAAAATCCGCATGGCCTGCCATGCGTTAAAACAGGGAAAACTGCTGGCCTACCCGACCGAATCCGTTTATGGCATTGGTTGTGATCCGTTAAATGAAACTACGGTCATGCATTTATTGAGCATTAAACAACGCCCTCTGCATAAAGGACTCATTCTGATTGCATCAGACTTTGCGCAACTACAGCCATACATTAACCCCAGCCCTGAAATGTTACTGCGCATTATGCCTGGCTGGCCTGGCCCGATTACCTGGGTCATTCCCGCCCAAACCTGGGTACCCGATTATTTAACAGGCAAACATGATTCTCTAGCGGTAAGAGTGAGCGCGCATCCATTAGTCCGACAATTATGTGACTACTATGGTGGCGCCATTGTTTCCACCAGCGCAAACATCAGTCAACAAACACCTGCGCGCTCTACCTTAGCGGTACACAAAAAATTTAAAGCTAACAATATCCATATCCTGGCTGGAGCAACCGGCGGACATAAACAAGCCACCGCTATTTACAATGCGCTCAATGGACTTTGTTTGCGCGCTTCATAAGAAGGGCCGATCATTGCGCTGAATATGCTAAGTATATTTCATTCTACAGCAAGGTTTGCGATGAGAACCCCTACAGCAGATTATCTATTAACAATTGCATAATTCAGTTTCAACTTAGACAGTGTAAATACTGCGCAAACCTTGCAAATCTTTAATTTCTATCAATTTCCGCTGCACATTGAGAAAACCATCCTTCTGAAATTGCTTCAACGTTCTGCTGACAGTTTCAAAAGTCAAGCCAAGATGGTCACCGATCTCCTGCCGAGAGAGCATTATGTTGAACTGCACTGAGGAGTAACCCCGTTTTCTCAAACGATCTGACAAACTAATTAAAAATTTTGCTACCTTTTCTTCTGCCGAACTTTTACTGGCGATAATCTGCCCCTGAGATTCATAAATAGCTTCACTAGAATGCTTCAGAAGTTCCCGCGCAAGACCAGGAACCCTGGCACACAAAGCCTCAAACTTATCCATTGACAACACACAAAAGCTCAAGCTTTCAAGTGCTACTGCCGAACAGTTATACTTATTCTGAAATAAACTTTCAAAGCCAATCAATTCACCGGGTAAAAGTACGCTGAGAATATGCTCATTACCTTGGTCATCATTAGACACTAATTTTGCCGACCCAGATTTAATGGCCACGATCATATTAACTTCATCACCCTGCCGATATATATATTCACCTTTCTGCACTAGAATATTATTTTTGACCTCAATACTCAAATTCTCAACTTCTTGTTGAGATAAGCCACGAGGGAGACAAATTGCATCTAACGTACAGTTTGTGCAACTGACTTTAAAGTCTTTTACGATCTGGTCCATTGTTACTCCGGCACTAATATAATTTGATAATTAGTTCACTCTTTATTGATCTATATCAAAAAAGTAAAATTTCAAACGCTTTAACATATCCCCTGAAGCCAATCAAAGCACAACTCTTCGAATTAGAGAACTATCTATGAATTTCTGATAATAAAGAAAACTCCTGAGAATCTCGTTTAGGTTAAATTCAGTAGGTATTGCTCTTGTTGGCTTTTAATACAAAAGTTCAAATCACAAAAATGAACTTTAGATTTATAAATATGAGGATTAATTAATGAAATTATTTAAAAAAATTAGCGCTATGATACTTTTAATCACAACTATCTCAGTTTCATTAGTTGGCTGTGGAACAGGTGCTGACAGTGGGAGTATGGGCGCGACTTCATCTAAAGCTGCTACACGATAACAGTCTAATGCTAATAACCCTCATCTATACTGAGGGTTATTATGTTGATTAATGCCTAACATTGCCCTTTCTAACCCAAGCGTAAAAACAATTCACAGACGCGATTAATACTCGAAGTCATTATATGCGCATTCATCAATGACTGAAATACAATATTAATATTGCATTAAATTCCTTTTTTTAAAAATCTCACTTCTTATTTATAAATCTTGGCGTTTAACTTGAAGTAGTGACCAATAATCCTTTCTCAACTCCCTACATTCACCAAAAAAGCACCCGACTCACTCTTCGTAATATATTACAAGCAAACCCTAACCTTCATTTCCCTGGTTAATAAAACTATTCGGATACCTGTATCAACTAAATTTTTCTAAACCAGACAAGTTTCAGGAAACATTATTACGCATTTTTGTATTTTAAAATGCTATAAACTTAAGTATAATTGAATGTTTTTTGCTAACGAAGGAGTAGATTTATCGCTACAACGTCGGCCTAATTATTTGCGTAAAAAGGACACACATGACTGCACTAGTGGGTATTATCATGGGCTCAACATCTGATTGGGAAACCATGCGCTTTGCATCTGAAAAACTGGAACAGCTCGGCATTCCTTTTGAAGTTGAGGTGGTCTCCGCCCACCGAACACCTGATAAGCTGTTTGCATACGCTGAAGCGGCTGAGAACAAAGGACTGGAAGTTATTATTGCCGGCGCAGGCGGTGCTGCTCATTTACCCGGCATGACGGCAGCTAAAACCTTATTACCAGTATTAGGCGTACCGATACAATCCAAAGCACTGAATGGTATGGATTCTTTATTGTCCATTGTACAAATGCCTGCCGGAATTCCCGTCGGGACTCTGGCTATTGGCAAAGCGGGCGCAGTAAATGCCGCATTACTGGCTGCAGCCATTATTGCCAACAAACATACACAATATAAAGCACCGCTGAATGCTTTCCGCCAGCAACAAAGCGAGTCAGTACTCGCTAATTCAGACCCCAGGGAGCTAACTTAATGGTCATCGGTATTTTAGGTGCGGGACAATTAGCAAGAATGCTTGCATTGGCTGGCAAACCTTTAGGGCTTAAATTTATCTTTTTAGACCCGACACCAAACTCATGCGCGGCTGATTTAGGTAAGCACCTGCTTGGTGACTACACGAACAAAACACTGCTGACTCAACTCGCAGCAGAAGCGGATATCATCACTTATGAATTTGAAAATGTACCGGTAGAGATTATCGACTATCTTAACCAGAATACCCCTGTTTATCCGTCTGCAAAAGCTTTGTTGATCGGCCAGGACCGGATAACTGAAAAAACATTTTTACAGGATCTAGACATTGCAACCGCTCCTTATGCCCCCGTATCCAGCTTAGAGGAACTGCAACAAGCCATGTCTGACATTGGCTATCCAGCCATCCTCAAAACGCGCCGTTTAGGTTATGACGGTAAAGGACAAGTCGTGTTGCAAAGCACGCAAGATTTAGACAGTGCCTGGGAAGCCATGAAAAATGCACCTGCTGTTGTTGAAGGGTTTGTGCCTTTTGATAGAGAAGTATCGCTTATTGCCAGTCGAAGTGTCTCCGGGGAAGTTGTTTATTACCCTTTGTCTGAAAACACCCATCACAAAGGCATTTTACGTCTGGCTAAAAACACTCAAAACGATCCTCTCCAGGCGCAAGCTGAAGGGATCATTAACAGCATATTAACGGCACTTGATTATGTCGGCACTATTGCACTTGAGTTATTTGCAGTAGATGATAAATTAATTGCTAACGAATTTGCTCCAAGAGTCCATAACTCAGGACACTGGACCATTGAAGGCTCGGAAACCAGTCAGTTTGAAAACCATTTAAGGGCAATCATGGATATGCCCTTAGGGACAACAAACTCACTGGGTTATGCAGCCATGCAGAATTTCATTGGCCGCGTACCTGCCAGTAAAAAACTGCTTTCTTTATCTCAGGTGCACCTGCATTTATATGATAAAGCAGCTCGCAAAGGTCGCAAACTTGCTCATGCAACAGCAAGAACTGAGTCATTAGAGCATTTTACTGATTTAATTGAATCTCTCACTGCGCTTGCCAGACAAAGCGATGACTCATAAAGCAAAATAAAACTTCTTTTAAACCTTTATATAAATACATACTGATGAAAAATACAGAAAACCCTGTTGTTTCAATCCACTACACATTAACTAACAAAGCAGGCGAACAATTGGACAGCTCTATTGGCGCGGAGCCTTTAAGCTATTTACACGGCGCAGGTAATATTATTCCTGGTCTTGAAAAAGCATTGAGTGAGTCATCAGTGGGTGACAAATTAACTGTGACTATCGAAGCTGAAGATGCTTATGGCGAACGTATCGAAGAACAGATGCAAACAGTTTCCAGAGAAATGTTTGCCGGCATCGACACTATAGAAGAAGGAATGCAATTTCAGGCAGACTCAAGCAGTGGCCCTGCTATCGTGACTATTACCAAAGTAGAAGGTGACAATATCACTATTGATGGCAACCACCCATTAGCAGGTGAGCAATTAACCTTCGAGGTGGAAGTCATGGACATTCGCCCTGCGACTGAGACTGAAATCGAACACGGTCATATTCACGGCGCGGGTTGTAATCACGAATAGTACCTCCTATACTATTCAAACGTCTCGACTGCGACTGTAGGGCGTGGCTTCAGCCCGCAAATTCAACTAGAAATCCTGATAAACGCGGGCCAAAGCCACGCCCTACAGTCTATACTTCGCGCGGTGACGGTTGTGGATTTTATAACAAGTCGATTTTTGTTGAGAGCAAGGCGCTGAAACAGGCGCATAGCTAGCAACGCAACTGTTTCAGCAACGCAGCTATCGGCAAAAAGCGACCGCTAGAAAACTGCGATCGTAGCCATGCGAACATAATTTGCATCCAGCTCTATTAAGACAGGCAAATGGATATATTACAATCAGGCATACGCATTACAGTACGCGCAGTTATTGTACAAAATGAAGAAATTCTTCTCATCAAAAAGGATAGTCCAGGTCAAGGCGTACGTTATACTTTACCAGGGGGGGCATTAGAATCCGGTGAAACATTACATCAAGCTGTTATTCGAGAATGTCAGGAAGAGATAAACACCACAGTGAATGCTTTTGACGTACTGCATATAGCAGATTTTTTTATTCCCAAGCTTAAACCAGAGCCTTATACCCGTCATCAGCTAGAAGTACTCATTCAATGCGAGACGCCAGCTGGTTACCTGCCGAGTTCCGGCTCTGATCCCGACAAACACCAGGTTGGCGTAGAATGGCTGCCGCTCAATGAACTCGCGCAGCATAGCATGTCACCCAGATTCTTTACCGATCTGCTGATTAATTTACATAGCATGGAGCACAATATTTATGTAGGTTCGGTTACATAGTTGAGGCATGAAGCCCGCCTCAACTACGTCAAAAAGCCAGTTTATGATAATCCAGCATCTACTTTATTAGCTTATTCCCAGGCTTTCCCACATGTCATCCACTTTTTTCACTACCTCTGCTGACATGGTAATAGTGCGCCCCCATTCGCGCGTGGTTTCACCTGGCCATTTATTAGTCGCATCAAAACCTACCTTGGAGCCTAAGCCGGATACCGGTGATGCAAAATCCAGATAATCGATCGGGGTATTTTCCAGAATGGTTAAATCCCGCGCCGGATCCATACGTGTGGTAATGGCCCAGATGACTTCCTGCCAGTTATGCACATCGACATCCTCATCAACCACAATCACGAATTTAGTATACATAAACTGGCGTAAATAGGACCATGTTCCGAGCATTACGCGTTTGGCATGACCCGCATATTGCTTTTTCATACTGATCACCGCCATTCGATAGGAACACCCTTCTGGTGGCAAGTAAAAATCAGTAATTTCAGGAAATTGTTTTTGCAGAATCGGTACAAAGACTTCATTTAAAGCCACGCCTAGAACAGCCG
This sequence comes from Methyloprofundus sedimenti, assembly GCF_002072955.1. Taxonomy (NCBI): domain Bacteria; kingdom Pseudomonadati; phylum Pseudomonadota; class Gammaproteobacteria; order Methylococcales; family Methylococcaceae; genus Methyloprofundus; species Methyloprofundus sedimenti. The sequence continues at coordinate 48,994 of NZ_LPUF01000001.1, forward strand.
GCTCATCAGGTGGTTTGCCTGTATACGTACTGTGATAAATCGGTGCCTGACGTTGTGTAATGCGCTCTATGGTAAATACCGGAAAACTACCTACTTCATTATAATAACCGGTATGATCACCAAACGGCCCTTCGGGTGCCATTTCATCGGGGTAAATAAAACCCTCTAAAACAATCTCGGCACTGGCAGGGACTTGCAAATCATTCGTCATTGATTTTGCCACTTCCGTTTTACTACCGCGTAATAAACCTGCAAAAGCATATTCTGATAAGCTATCTGGAACTGGCGTGACAGCGGCTAATATAGTGGCTGGATCAGCCCCCAATGCAACCGAGACAGGAAAGGGCTTGCCGGGGTGAGTTTCTTGCCACTCTTTAAAATCCAGAGCGCCGCCACGATGCGCTAACCAACGCATAATCACTTTATTTTTGGCAATCACCTGCAAGCGATAAATACCTAAATTCTGACGTTCTTTATAAGGCCCTTTGGTAATGACCAATGGCCAGGTAATTAAGGGACCGGCATCGTCCGGCCAGCAGGTTTGTATCGGATACACGCCTAAATCAATCTCATCGCCTATACGGATTAACTCCTGACACGGTGGGTTTTTTACCAGCTTAGGTGCCATATTCAGCACATTTTTAAATACCGGAATTTTATCCATCGCATCTTTCATGCCTTTGGGTGGCTCAGGCTCTTTTAATTGCGATAATAACTCACCGACACCACGCAAGGCAGTCACTGAGGTTTCACCCATACCCATTGCGACCCGGTCAGGAGTACCAAATAAATTGGCAAGCACTGGAATATTATAGCCTTTGGGATTTTCAAATAATAAGGCGGGCCCGCCTTGCTTTAAGGTGCGGTCACTAATTTCAGTCATTTCCAGCACCGGATCGACTTCCTGAGTAATTCGCTTCAGCTCACCTTTTTTTTCCAGCTGAGCAATAAAATCCCTTAGATCTTTATATTTCATGCCAGAATCCCATTATGTCGTAATAAAGCATCAATTTTCGGCTCACGCCCTCTGAACTTAACAAATAAGTCCATCGCATCCTCACTACCGCCGGTTTCCAGTATATGCGTCAAAAATGCTTCACCGGTCTTTTGATCGAATATACCGTTTTCTTCAAATAATGAGTAGGCATCACTGGACAATACTTCCGCCCATTTGTAGCTGTAATACCCAGCGGCATATCCACCCGCAAAAATATGCGAAAAACTATGTGCAAAACGATTAAAGTCAGGAGGCATCATCACCGATACTTGCTCTCGAATGGCATTGAGTTGTTCATAAATTTTCGCGCCATGTTCTGGCGAATAGTCCTGATGCATCTTAAAATCAAACAGGCTAAATTCGAGTTGGCGCACCATTATCATGCCTGCCTGAAAATTTTTCGCGGCCAGCATTTTATTATACAAAGCGTCTGGTAAGGCCTCGCCTGTTTGATAATGGCCTGAGATTAAAGCCAGACCCTCTTTTTCCCAGCACCAGTTTTCCATAAACTGGCTAGGCAACTCGACCGCATCCCATTCAACGCCATTAATACCTGATACTCCCAGATAATCCACTTTAGTCAGCATATGCTGTAAACCATGCCCAAATTCATGAAATAAAGTCAGCACTTCATCATGCGTTAACAGTGCGGGATCAGTCGCTGTGGGCGGGGTAAAATTACAGGTTAAATACGCCACAGGGACCTGAATGGTATCGCCTATTTTTTTGCGACCAACACAGTCATCCATCCATGCGCCACCGCGTTTTTTAGGTCGTGCATACAGGTCGATATAAAATTTTCCGCGCAATTCTCCTTGCTTATCTTTAATCTGAAAAAAACGCACGTCTTTATGCCAGCAATCAACCCCTTCAACTTCGGTAATATTCAAGCCATAGAGTTTTTCCACCACATCGAATAATCCCTGTAACACGCGCGATGCAGGAAAATATTGTTTTACAACTTCCTGCGATAAATCATAGGCAAATTGGCGCATTTTTTCTGAGTAATAGCCGGTATCCCAGGTATGCAGCCTTGTAATGCCATGCTGTTGTTGAGCAAATTCAGCTAATTCTGCCAGATCTTTATGCGCTTGAGGCAAGGATTTTTCGGCCAACTCTTCTAAAAAGTCAGTGACTTGCTGAGTTGATTCTGCCATTTTAGTTGCCAGTGACAGCTCGGCATAATTATTAAAGCCTAATAACTGCGCTTTTTCATGACGCAAGGCGATGGTTTTTTCCATAATATCGCTATTATCCCAATCGCTATTTTCTCCTAGTTCAGATGCGCGAGTGGAAAAGGCTTTATACATATCGGCACGCAACTGCCTGTCATCGGCATAAGTCATCACTGCGATATAGGACGGAAATTGCAAGGTCAATAACCAGCCTTTTTTACCTTCTTGCTCTGCTGCTTGTTTAGCCTGTTGCAAAGCCGACTCTGGCAAACCGGCAAGATCACTTTTCTTGCTGATTAATTTCTGCCAGGCACTGGTTGCATCCAGCAAGTTTTCTTCATAGTGACTGGAAAGTTGCGAGAGCTCCAGACTAATTTCCTTGTAGCGAGCCTGTTTTTCTTCATCCAGATCTATACCGGATAGACGAAAGCCGCGTAAAGCATTTTGAATAATTTTTTGCTGTGCGGGTTGTAACTGTGCATAAGCATCACTGTCTGCAATTGATTGATAAGCCTTAAACAGGCCCACATGCTGACCCATTTCAGTTGAATAGGCACTTAATTTTGGTAAGCAGGCATTATAGGCATCGCGCAGTGCATCATTATTCACCACTGAATTCATATGACTAACAGGTGACCAGGCCTTATTGATTTTGTCTTCTGCCTCATCTAAAGGCGTTATCAGGTTTTCCCATGTATAGGCATCATTCTCAGCTAAAAGCTGCTCGACCACAGCTCTTGCTTCCGTTAATAATTGCTCAATGGCTGGCTCAATATGCTCGGGTTTAATTTGTGAAAATAAAGGTAGTTCAGTGTTCTCAAGTAAGGGGTTAGTCATTTCTTTTATAGTGTTGTTTCAGTAGAATATTAAGAATTAGTTCAGGTTCAGGAAAATACAGCAATCGTGTCCTTAATCCGTTGATTTGCCTGACGTAATAAATTTAACGAAAAATCAGGGCGTAATTTCCCGTTTTTATGTTTTTCATAAGCGGGAATAGTATTTATAGAGTAAATGGTGTGCTTGCTGTGCAGCAAAATAAATGTGCAATTTAGCCAGAATAACAATATCAATCAAGTTCTATTACTCACCACTATCATAATGCCAGTCTTCCGAATGATGCGGAATGCTGAATAAAGAATCAGGTCTATATCATTCATCAAACCTGCCAGTAATGCTTCATCAGAATTAGTCGTACCGGCTTCTTCTGCCAAAAAAAACTTAGACAGGAAACAGCCGCCAAAAACCTTGCATAACCGCCATAATTTATTCATTATAACAAACAAATAGTTATTTTAGGCTGATGCAGGTCACCGAATTAACTGCTGTCGGTAAATCTACAAAACTCACTATAACCTGATTACTTTTTACTGCAGAACCTGATAAATAAAGAGGACTGTTGACAAGCCTAATCAATTTATCAGCAATTTATCAGCAATTGTTGAGCCTGTTTGAATAATATAGAACTTACGCAAAGACAGAAGATTGAAAATCTGAAATAAGCGTTACAATGAATCCTGCAATCATACTGTTAAACAAGTAGCTTTGTAGCCTGTAACAATTACTTATCATGTCCGATTGCAGATTTTTTTGGAACTGCACATATGCTAAAATTAAAACAAACATGTGATTCCTTACCCCCGTTTTCAGACCTCACTGTAAAGCCAGAACACTTTTCTAAAGGCTGATTTATAATATCATCAGCGGTGAATATGAGTAACGAAAACAAGCAACCAAAACCCCAGTACACACTTGAATTTAAACAAGATGCGGCAAAGTAGTCTTTAAAAAAATGGATACGAACGACAATAAGCTTGTGGAGATCATTGGGGCGTTTCTTTACGTCCCCCTTAGTAGCTAGCAAAGCGCAGAAGTGAAAACGATTAAAAAATCATTCCGTCTTAAACTTGAGTACACATAACGAATTGCTTCGAATAAGTAAAAAAATGAACACTGCGTGTGGAGCGCAAAATATTAACAAAGGCCGCAGCCTATTTTGCGAAAGAGAAAGAAGCCGAAGTTGGCTGGGCGAATAACGAATATGCACACATCTCGTAGTTTTGCAGATGGTTTTTTGGCGCAGAAAACTAAAGACCGGGCTTACTGTATCATTCGGATCGCGACAGTCAATTTGCAAGCAAAAAGTATCGTAATCATCTGGAGATTAAAAATATTGAGCAAAATATGAACCGCAAAAGTACAAGCTCGGATAATAGCCCTACAGAATGGTTTTGTCTTGGCTTAAAGCATAAACAGTTGAATTACGAAAAGTTCAGAACAAAAGAAGCCGCAAAGTTAAGTATCATTGATGTATGACTTTTATAACGGTAAGCAGACACACTCTAAATTGGGCTATAAATCACCCTTAGAGTTTTAGCGCTAGTTCCATAAGAAACCGACCGGTCGAAAGTGTCCTGTTTTACTTGACCATTACATTCGCTTCCTTTGCGCCTTCTGGGAATGGGGAAAATTATCGAACACCTAATGGTGCATTTTCGAACAACTTACGCGTATGGACACAAGATAACTCGGGCGGCACTTGAGATTTTAATCCGCGATATCAATAAAAAAGATGACACAAGATATTTCCAGACTGATCTAACCTCTTAATTCATTGCATAAACAGATATCACCCACTGCTTTACGCAAAAAATACGTCTAGGGCACCACTCCTAGCTGAGTTCAACTATTTGATTTAACTCCACACATACTTATGCCGATAAAGTAAGCATACCATGCGTGAGATATCAACAATATTGAATAAAGCCAATATCAGCAGAATCTGATATTAAAGTGGCAAATACTTACTCCACGATAAGATCTTTTGCATTGAAATCTCCAATCACGACATCCACTATATTTCCCGATTTAATAAATGTCCCTGGGTTTTTAAAAATGACAAAGTAAACTCGATTGGTTTGCGGGTTTGCGTTTGAACGCATAGGCCCAACTTTCGGCGGGCTTGATACCGGAAACTTTCTATTGCTTGATTGATCAAAAATATAAGGTTTGGTTTTACGAATAAAAAGTGGAGCCGCCTTTATCGGGTCTATGACCCGATAGCGAAAATCTACAATATGATTCGCAGCTGATAACTGGAGACTCTCTATTTTTATACCCCAACGCTCTTCCAGTACGTGCCTGTCCGATGATATAGATTCTGGCTCGTAGATTGCTGATTTAGATACGAAGTCCAAGGGTAACAAACCTGTGGCTATAACTATAACCCCCATAACACTAACCAAGGCCAGCGTAGACATCAACAATTTAAGCAGCAGATTCCTTTTGCCCGGGAATACATACGTATTTTCATTCATGAATAGCCCTCACTCTTTTTGGCTCACTAATTAATCGATGACTCTCACACAGTTCTGGTCAGTATCGTAACTACCTGATGTTTTTGGTGCTCCCCACGGCCATAAACCGCTTCCCGAGCGCGGTCTCGCACCTACTTCCAGATAGGTAAGCATACCTGACTCTGGATCATTAATATCCATCAGATCCACATTCACATTATTCATTAAACCCAGCTTGCGATCGAAGAGAGGGTATCTGTCTCCTGTTCTGGCACTTGATGGAATTTTTAACAAAATATCTTTAGTTTTCATTGCTGTCAACAGTGTTGAATATTGGTCATTTTTAGAATAATTATAAGCATATCCATCTTCTGCAATCACTTCCCAATTTGGGCCAAGCAGCGTTGGAACTCGCGGCTGCAGTCCCGTGTTAAAAAGTCTGAGCAACACTGTCTCTCTCCTACGTCCAACAACAAGAGAAGATGCATTACCGCCATTTATTAAGAAATATTTTGGTTTGTAATGTATCGTACTGGGGTAAGCAGGGGTGCCATAACTTCCGTCAGCTACTGCCTTGTGAAGATCAGGGTCTATCTCTGAAAAAAAGATCATCTGTTCAGCGATATGACGTGTAGTTACTTCCTTATAGGCTTGTCTAGTGCTTCTATAGTCTTGCTTCACTCCAGCGTATAGTCCCATCTGCACTTGTACCGCTGGATTGCTTCCACTACGTAACATAAAGGTGCCAGGCCTAGTTTTCCATTCATATGTGCCTATCGTATGGGGTTGAGTTTCTTCCCGGAAAGACGTCACCCTCATTCGACCAGTACTATCAAGATCATCACGATGAGGATCTTTACCCGACGTCTGTTCAAGTCCTGGAATCATGAGAGAAACAGGAACACCCAAATCATTGCGTAATTTGATACGCAATACATCCTTGGTGGACGGAATATTAATTAAAGGACCAGGCGCTGTCGGAATCTCTCCACAATAATTTTCAAGATTTCTATTACTATCTTGAACGAAACCATACATAGTAACTATTTCGCCCCCCGGCATGGTTTGCTCAAACTCCCTGGCTGCCAGGTAAGCTGTAAAAGTACTAGCAAATGAGGTTGATATCCTCATACTGAAGACAACTATTACAAGCGCAAACAAGGCCATAGCTGTTTTAAAATTCTTTTTACCATTCATTTTCTTCCCCTTGCTTACTTTAAGGATTGATAACAACTGAAGGATGTTCAATAATTAACATAGTCATCATTCCTCCAGGAAAGATACCACGATTCACCATCTCCCTTTCATTATGTGAATGCCACATAAATACTATCCCATTATTCAAGTTGAACCCCCCGTCTCCAGGTTTAAGCGGTCCAGAAGATCCGAGATACGGACTACCACTAAAAAATGGGCCAAACACAAGGTCCTTTGCATCCGGTTCCACAGTGGGTAAGACTTTTCCATGATCTGCAGCATATTCAAATGGTTCTAGTGGGTCCTCTGGCTGATGCCCATAAATATCCCAACCCAGCTCTTCACCGGTCCATTCAAAGATGGAGTCAACCGTTTGCCCTGGTACAGACTGTATAGTAAATTCTCTGTTTGACATGTCAGCCCCTGCTCCCGGGCTACTTGATAACATGCGCCCATTTCTGGCAATAACTCTGGAATGATTACCATGATGATGAAAAGGATGTAAATCAGCACCCCCTCCCGCAATCCTCAACAACATCCTGTCACCAGGGTGCATTCTCGGCAGACAATTATAGGGTTGCTTAGGTAACAATTCAGAATTTACCGGCTTCATGGTATCAGGAGCAGCACGACCATTAATAAACCAATAATTAGGGAACCTCCCTGAAAAATCCACAGAGTCCATATCACCTGATTCTACCTGCAAATGAATCCCCGGATCCATATCTGTAAGCAAGAACAAGAATTCACTATCAAATTGCGTATCGGCATGATTGTAGGCAAAACCAATACCTGCCCCCATTAGAGGTCGAACAATAAGAGCTCCAACCAGTCCCATCTCTAGCTCAAGCTCCATTCGTGTACCACTGTGATACGTATAGGTTCCTGGATTAGCAGCAGTAAATGTATATGCAACGGGGCCACCACCAGGAAGAACTTCCTCGGTAAGCAGTCCTGGATTATCACCTGATGGAACTGTTGTTATTAACCCCTGACCTGGGAAAACAACAGAAACAGGCACATCAAGCTCGTTGGACAGATTGACAGTGACCACATCACCTTCATTAACAATCAGGGTTGGACCTGGATATTGGCCCGTTGTCTTACTGGTTTCTGCATAGCTCCAGAATAAGACACTACCGCCGTCAGGTGTGCTCAGGTGATCTGCTCTGGCACTCAGATTAAACACCGTTCCAGTAATACCATCTATGGCAGCATGAGAATCTATTGTAAAGAGCATAAACCCTATAGCAATAACGACTGATTTTTGAAAGTCGAGTATTTTTGATTTTGTAATCATGGTAATCCCCAATAATTATTTAATGATAATTTCGGTCATCATTCCACCAAAATCTTCTTCGTTGTTACTCAAAAAGTTCAAATTGGTAGTGTATAAAAGATAAGTTCCTTTGGATGCATTCCCGGTATCAATAATAACATCTACCGACTCTCCCCCGCCCAGCGTAATTGACTGAGTTGAGTATGATAGGTCAAGGCCCGTAGGTCCCTTTAGTTGTCTGGCGTCTTTACCAACAACCCGCATTGCAAGATTACCATTCGTAGCAAGAGTATAAAACCTTGTAACATTAAGGTTTGATATCCGCAGCAGAATCCTATCTCCCTGATCAGCTTCAATCAAAGAGCTCACTGGCTGAGAGATCTTGCCCCCATTATCAGCAGGTGCAGCAAGGGAGCCTGGATTGATAGTATCCGGATATCCCCGTCCATTTAGCAGAGGATAATTATCGAACATTGCTTCAAAGGGTAAAGGCTGAACTTCCAGGCTTGCATCGTGAAATTCGCCATCGAGCGAGCCAATCTGGATTGGGTATTCAACATCATAGGCTGTAGAACCATCTCCATCATTATAGACATAACCCAGTGGCGCTGATGGGTCAGCATTCCCTCCTAATCTGGCTTGAGGTACACCAGGAGCCCCATCGTAATTTTGCTTAGGTCGAACATAAAGGTTGCCGAGCATGCCCATCTGCATATGTTCGGTTGCCTCGGCGTGACAATGGTACATATAGGTTCCCGGCAGATTATTGGCCTTGTAATATGTAAAGGTTGCACCCGCATGTACGGCAACGGAAGCATCAGGTAAACCGTCAAAGTAGGACGATGCCTCAGCATAGCCGTGATAATGCACGGTGTGAGCATCAAACAGATCCGGACGCATAATCATCGGTATATTGGTAAGATTAAGCCATAATTCGTCGCCTTCATCGACAACAATTGTCGGCGCCGGACCATTTGCTGCGAGTTTTCCTGCCTCCATAACCTGTTCAAGTGGCAAACCAGTTACATCATTAAATCCAAATCCATAAACTGTCTTACCATCTGCCATCGTGGTAAAACCATCGCTGCCAGTAATATGCATACATACTACCTCGGGTCTATAGTCTGGATTGTCGTTAACCGTTGGAATACCATTTTCATCAAGCAATTTCGGATCTGGAATAGCATCACCATTTAAATCCCCCGGACACTGGATAAATACACCCGCTTGATCTTTCACATTAATGGTAACGGTGGCGTCATTGGATGTTGTAGTGCCATCGTAGATGTGCCAGGTAAAACTGTCTATACCCGTGAAGCCATTGTCTGGCGTATAAGTCACCGCACCGTTTGTATCCGGGGTGCCCAATGTACCAGAACTTGGTCCTCCTACAATAGTAAATGTTGATGTCGGACCATCAGGATCAGTGAATGAAAGATTGATATCAAGTGCTGTCTCTTTTGTAGCGTTCAAATCCTGGTCTATAGCAACCGGAGCAATATTCACGCCTCCATTGTCAATAACGATAGTAAGCGTTTTCGTCGTGAAAAGAACTCCATCACTGACTTTCACTTCAATAGCCCAGCTTCCGTTCATTGGGGTTGGCCATTCTAAAACACCTGTTAACGAATTAATCACCATGCCGGCAGGGACAGCCCCCCCATTCACAGACTCAATAGAGAATGTTAATGGCCCACCATTCGGATCAACTGCCATCACCTTCGCAAGATATGACTGATTTCCTGTTCTGGTTGATGAAAATACGATCTCCGGATCCAAAGCAGCCAATGGAAGCGGATTCACCTCATCTGCCCCCATGTCCACTTCAGCACCTTCCGGCCGCGGCTCAGTATCGTAATCGATGGTGAGATATGGGTGACCAGAATTATGTGCTAGTAAACCCGTATTTTTAGCTGGAGAACCTGCCCCAATATGGTAATCCCCTTGAATCGTTAAAGGCGAAATATTAGGGAAATTCGCCAGTGCATTTGCACCTGAGGCCAATACTATTTCATATTTAAACCCATCGACGAATGTTGGATCTGTAGCGATATTACCTGCTGGAGCATAATTCTTCGTAACAAAAGGATCACTTGTATAGGACAAATTAGAATTTCGTGGGCTCATACTAGCACCTTCCACTCCGAACACCTGCAGATCCCAGAAAGGTGAAACTGGATTGGGAATTAATGTCCCGCCCCCAGCTACTGACCAGTAAAACGATTCGTTATGCCAGATAATATTATTATCCAGTACAGGATCAGTGAACCTTTCCTCAGTCCCCGGATAAGCAATTAAAATAGCGGCTTGAAGATCGGGACTATTACCCCTGGCGACGATTCCGGCGCCAAATGGTGTGGTCGTATCTAGATTACCATTAGTAAAAGGTGCCGCAGTCCCCGTGCTGGTATTGTTAAAGATCGTATTATGTATAAACCTTACATTAGGTCCATAGGTATCGCTTAAACCAATCGCACCCGCACTGTATCCGGCTGCATTTCCTATAATCATATTATTGAATACATTAATAATATGATCATTTGATGGATCTGCATCAACAATATCCTGCCCACTGGCAGAGAAAATACTCATGGCACCGCCATCATCACCCGCCAGATTTGCCTGAATCTGGTTAGCAACTACGGTGACTGATCCCGAACCTTGAGTTAATGAACCTGGCAAAGCGCCTGCTGGAACAAACTCACTGTCGATCAATATGGCGCCTTCACCAAAAGCCTCGTTAAAGAGGATCTGGTTGTTGGCAATTAAGCCCTGGTCGCTGAGTCCATGGTGAGCGACAGCTGAGCCATTAGCAGCAGCATAGTTACCGCAAATGAAGTTATTATTTACAGCATATCCGTCAGAACCCGTATAAAGGGCAACCCCCCCTCCACTACTCAGTGAACCGTTCTGATTAATATCGTTGTTATGAATACTCATGCCCTCGTTATGAGCACTGTGAAAGCCTGGGGTCGCTGAAAGCAAGGAACCCACATTTACCAATGATGCCCAGCCTGAGCGTATAGCACCCGCAAAACTGCCCGAGTTATGATCAATCTGGTTATTGCTGATCTCCAGAGCGCGGGCATAACCATTGACCAATATCGCTCCACCCCAGGTGGCACCTTTAATCTCGAATCCATCGATCCTGGCATTTGCATAGCCATCAAGCATACCGAATCCTCCCGTTACAGTAGGAGCATTCTTGGCCATAACGGTGATCCCTGCGCCCTGCTCTGATGCAAAATCCGCACGCTGACCTTCGATAAGACTAACCGAACCGATGTGAGTACTCAAAGTAGTTAACCAGCCCGCTTTATTTGCAGCAAAGTCACTGGCATCAATTATCGTTACATCTGGCCCATACCCTTGTATGCGTACGGGCTTCCACATGATGATATTTTCAGTATAAGTGCCCGGTTCAACAAGTATCAAATCTCCCGGAGATGCATTATTGATTGCTGTCTGTATCGATCCGCCTGGGGCGACATGAGCTGGAGCAGCCCCTCCAACGGTGAGCGTAATACCTGTAATGCTCGAATTTCCATTGGCATGAGTTACAACGAGCTGTCCAGTCTCAGTAGCAGGCGTGCCATGCGCTGTAATTGAGCCGTCAGCCCAAGTATCGATTATCAGAGGAACGCCCCCAACTGTCACACTGCCCGGACTCCCCCCAAAACTGCTATCTGGTGAAGTGATTGTAATTGTATCTCCGGCTGCAACGACATATGGTCCGCCAGTTGGTCCGTTCACCTGCTCAATTCGAGGTATACCAACTGGAATCTCACAGTCTGCCGGAGTAGCTGCTCCCACAAAAGCCACCGTTGATGCAACTGGTGCCAGCACATACGCGGTTTTGCCCGGAAAGACTTCGGTGTTAAAACAGAAAGGCGCAAAATTTGGGTTGTAGTGTGAATCACTGCTTGGTGTGTTCGCACAGACTCTGACCACATTCGGTGACACGCCAGATGGAGATGGCACATTAATATTATATGTAGACGGTGCTAGTAAACTAAACCCACCCCACCTGTCAGTATGAACTGTAGAAATTTCCACACCTTTATAGTCCTGTATTTGTACAGGCATAAATGATGGCGATAATGGACCACCAAAGTTTGGATCATTTGGATCCACCTGATTGGCAAAAGGTGAGATAACTTTCCCTACGATACGGCCAGCCTTGGGGGCCGCACTAAACATGTAGAAATCTCCAACCGCATTCTGTGCAGCACTTAAAAAAATCTTTTTACGGTCACATAGAGGCACAAGGTTACCCGCATTAAATGGTGGCACGCTATTGTTTGATTCATCCTTCAGATCAAATAACGAGTACTGACCTGGAACCAAATGAGGGTCGCCGACACAGACAGGAAATAAAAGGGGATCGACGTTGAGATTGTCAAACACATCACCAAAATCAACATTTTTATCTTCTTCCTTTACTGTTTCCAAACCAGGTGGTGTTGCGGCTTCAACAATATAATATTGACCGGAAGCAATGGGCGCAGGAGCAGTAATAGCTGGGTTAGAAAGCCCATCTGGATCATATTCCATAAAAGCCCAGCCGCCGTCAAAAACGGTGGGCCGCATCTGATTCCATGTTTTTAAGGTTTCCGCACATTTCTGAATAGACGTGGGCGTGCCAGGCGCGGCACCAATGTTAACTTGTTGATCATCTAAGTCACCATCTTTCACACAATCAGTGGGCGCATTGTCGTCAAAACTATCCGTATAGGCGATAGCTACCGCATCTCCGAAATCAAAGACGCCGTTATTGTTGCGATCAATATCTTCCGGACCTTTAGTCCCGGTATAGTCAGTGTGCGCCACATCCCCTTGTCCCCACCACTGAAAAGGATAATTATCCACATCAGCTAACGTAACACCTGGGTTACTGTCTAAATCATCAATAACATCATCATTATTAGAATCAACATACAGATTCACCTGTACCCCGGGAATTCCCGGCTCCCACTCTTCACCTACCGCAAATTGGGGGTTATTCTCTGCCCTTGTGGTGGCATAATAGACTATACCTGCGAGGCCGCCGTTTTCTGCGTGATCAAAAGGCGCCTTACCGAAATCGGCAATATTGAGCTGACCAGGATGAATAATCATTCCCTCGGTTAAGACCGGCCCTGTTTCGGTACGATAGTAGTTTCCACCTATCTGTTTTTGAGGCGCATTAACCGTCTCAAATGGAAAAATCTGAGAAGGGCTGATCGGGCCACCGTCATCTATGACAAACGTAGCACCAGTAGCTTTGAAACGAGTGTAATCAACTTCGACAATCCACCAGTCAGGTAATAATGGAATGATTTCAAGTAATTCGTATTTGCCATCTTCGCCCGTAGTTGTAGCCTGAGCGATGGAACCATCTGGATGACGGATATTGATCGCCTGATCTGCAATACCAATTTCAGTAGCATCATTCCTGCGGCCATCTAAATCGCTATCTTCAAATACGGTACCCTGTAAAGTTGCCAGCCAGCGAGTAATCGGTAAATCCCCCATCGCCACTGGCGTACTACTTACTGGTATTGTTACCGTACGGACTGCCATGAGATAGTCGAGATTTAAATCGAATGCGACCAGTTGATAGGTCCCTGGCGGAAGGCCTTCGATTAAAAAGGTACCGTCGTTAGCAGGGTCACATTTTTGCAACAAAATCGCTGTTTCTGTACCGGCCTCAACCAGATTCAATCCCACGTAGCAGTCTTTTACCGGGATGCCAGGATACAGTAAAGCGCTCGGTGGACGAGTCCCATGTGCACCAACAATTCTCCCTGTTATTGAACCAGTACCGGCACCATCTGGAAGTAGAGTTGGATGCCTAAAAGGCTTGAGAAAACCGATTGCTACATGCATATTTAGCAAACCGCCTTGAGCAAAAAACGGAGGTTCTCCTGCCTGGACCCAGGTAGTCAGAAAAGGCGAGCCACCAATTGAAACAGTCTGAACCCATGGCTGTCCGTCATTTGGTACAGCGGTAACATTATAGATGCCGGGAGCCAGATTCTTGACTAAAGCACGTCCGTTGACATCAGTAGTGATAGTTTGCAAAGGGTTCCCTGCCACATCGGTCGCCAGCTGCCCACCCACATCATAAACCTGAATGGTAAAATCAGGCAGACCGCGTTCAGCTGGTACATCATATATACCGCTTAGCGCCTTATTATCCTCAAAGATTTGCACCGAAATCTGCGCGGGGGGCAAAGGGCCGGCATTGACTTTGACTGTCACATTCGTATCGGTAGAAACAAATGGAGCCCCTCCGAGACTATAGCCAGAATCCGGTAAAACCGATATAAAGTAGCGCTTGGCTGGGTCTAAAGAAAGATCACCCAGAACAGTTGCGAAATTACCTTGATTACCCGATGCAACCACTGGCGAATTACTTTTATGGATGCTAAGTGATAAACTATTTAATTCCGTTAAATCCGGCGATGAGGGCAGGGGCGGTAAAGGGGAAGGCACAGGGTGACTGGTATCTTCCTCAATTGTCCAGCGATAATCACTGACGGGAGTCGTAGTGTCGTCAGTATTTACACCTGTCACCGTTAATGTTAGCGCTTGTACATTCGTACTCAATAACGCAACTGTTAACAGAATAATTGTAAAGAACAAATACCTGTTTACAAAGATTTTAAGCATTCCCGGTTGTATGAATTGATTTGCGTTCATCTGAGCCCCCATAAAGAGATTTATAATTTGTCGCTTTTTTGATACATACTTAAAGATAGCATAAAAATATATTTTTATTGCTAAAAAAAAAGAAATATTAGCCGATAAAATATTATTTATTTTCTATGTTTTTTTCTGTTTTTTTAAGTAATGTAAGTATTTGTTTTTTATACTTAAATTTAAATAATAGAGCTAAGAAAAGTTATCTTAACTTTTAAGAATATTATAATATAACTTAATTAATATGGTATTTTGTGCGAGTGAAATTCTTTCAGTATTAAATAAAGCATGATAACTTTATTGAAGGATAAAATGGATATATTTCGATTCTTTAGGAGTAATTTGCTTTAAGTAATTCTAATACAGCTTTTGCTGTGGCTGCAGATAACCAGGGGTTTACCCCGTTACCAGATTTCCATCTGTAACGGTATAAGATTGCCAGTCGCCGACTTTTGTGTAATTAGCCGCTTTTGCTTTTAGACTATCTACAAGCAGAAAAGGTACTATCTTGGTAAGCGGTACTGCGGGCTTCTTCGGTGTTACTAAAACCGATTACGGACTTTCCCTGAATCAAAGGTTTGTTATCCATAGATTTGGCATGCAGAAGGACTGCTGGTGCATGACAAACAGCTGCGACAGGTTTCCCTGCCGTATACATTGTTTCAATTAGACTATTGAATCGGCATTATTGCTTAAATCCCATAATGACCCTTGGCCTCCGGGATACCATAATCTTCAGCTGAAATCTCCGCCAATCTGGGCTTCTGGATTATTTCTAAAGCGCCGGGTCACTTCCGTTTGAGCTGCTGCTGGATCATCACTTTTGGGATCCAAAGGAGGCAGCCCTCACTTAGCCTAAGGTCGTCATTTATGCTTAAGTATCTTTAAAATTCAGTTGCTTTGTTTTTAAACGAGTCTTCGGTTGGCACTACGGATCTTTTGATTCCCTACGTTTTCCGTTTCCCCAATACATCTGACTTAATACCCAGCGCGGCATACATTTGCATCTGCTGACTTTCGGCTTTTGTTGTGATGCGCAAATGTATAACTTTTTGTTGATCTGTCGGCAAGATGAGTGTGACGCTTTGCTGGGTATTCATAAGTGTACGTATCTTTTCCCAGCTTAAATTTATGTCTTGCTGCATGAGCTGATATCGTAACGTGTGCACCAGGTGATAGGCTAGCAAACTGATAAACAGGGTCCGGCAACGCGTTCTTCTTTTTGATGGTAAATCGGACGCATGCCCAGTTCTGTTTTTAGACTTCTGAAGGTAGCTTCAATTTCGGTCAGCATCATGCAGGTGTTTCACAGTCGCTCTTCCGCCCAGTCGATCAGTGTGGTTCTGAGACAGTAAACGCTGCAGTTTTGATCTTTATAATGACTTTTTTCCAGGCGTTGCCAGTTAATTTTTTTGGCTTTAGTGTGACCTGCATCCGAGATGATGACTATCTTTCGCTTTTCATATTTAATATTCGGAACGGAAAAATTACAGTCTAGCCGTTTACATAATGCGCTCTACTAAATACTAAAGTTCCGACCATTTGTAGAATACTGCAGCCTGGCCATAATACTCGCCTCTTGCATCAACTACATTCCAGACTGTCGCGTTTTCAATCAAAAAATGTCTACCGGTTGACGATATCCTGACGCCCTTGTAGTCATCGATAAAGCCCAGCTTGCTTACACGCGCCAAAAGCCGTTCCCGCTCTGCTTGATTCACAGGCTCAGCTGATTTCTGAGAAGCCAGACTAGTAAACTCTGTCCAGTCCATCTCAAATACACTTAGTGCAGTCTGATTGCCATAGTTAAAAATGGGAATATCTTCTGTGTTGTGGGAGACCACAGCGTATGGCGCTTGAAAGAGCGCGCGATACATGTCTCCGTCAGAGTGCTCTGGTTTTACCAGATCTTTACCTGTCCAGCGATGGTAACTAGATATTAATAGCTCGGCATGTTTATTTAGATATCCATTCTCTGGACTGGGTACTTTGATTATTTGCATAAACCTAAAAACTGCAGCTGAGTACGGATTTTGTGGAAAATCTGAGGGAGAAAGACAAGGCACAGCTAGCAGGCAATGACCGTGGCCCTTGGCAAGAGCTGTAACGCAGTATTTCGTGCTCAGATTTATTCACAAAACCGTGAAACGGAGTATATTCATCCAACAGGTGACAAGCATTTAGGATCATTATATTTCATATTCAGTCACTTATAATTTTTTATAGCGGTCAACTGCGGTTTCTAGGAGAATAGATATTACTTGCTTGTTTTAAAGCTAGTCCAAGAGAAAAAAAGTCCGTTCAAACTTTCCTGATAAACATCAGAATTTTCGAGTTGACTCTGAATAATTCTGTTCACCTTTTATCGACTTTTAAACACCTGCGGTGATTCAGGCTGTTGTTTATCCTGTAAACAATGATACGCTGCGTTTTCAAAACGAATTCTAAGTGATTGTGTACTTTTGTTTTCTTTCAGGAATTTTTCGGCTTCTACCGCTGTTAAATCTTTCATCATAAAAGTCGCTATACACATACACGGTTTGGCAAAGCGTTTTCTGTCATTTTCTTTATTTATCGACTTGCTGACCTCTCTATCGACACACTGCTCTGCAAATTCATGTTCAAAAACATGTTTTTGTATATCGGTTACAACTGCATCGTGCGAATGGTCCCATGGGTTATGGGCTTTATTAACTTGCTGTTTCGGTTTATCATCCGAACAGCCATTTAAAACAAAGGCCAAACAAAAACTTACGCACAATGTTCCTAGACTATATTTTTTTTTATTTTGCATAACAATCAACTAATAAATGAATAAATATGTGTAACAAGCCCCTCTTAATGGGGGCTCTGATCAAACTGATTCCGTATAGGGATTTAACAAGCCTGACGCTGACTCAATCAAATTAACACTCAAGTGCAGCATAGCCGCAGGTAAAATAAATAATTATTTTTGAGTAAATAATAAACTGAATGTAACTGGAACTGCTACATTGATACTTTG
The DNA here is from genome assembly GCF_002072955.1 of Methyloprofundus sedimenti. NCBI lineage: Bacteria > Pseudomonadati > Pseudomonadota > Gammaproteobacteria > Methylococcales > Methylococcaceae > Methyloprofundus > Methyloprofundus sedimenti. The sequence continues at coordinate 66,623 of NZ_LPUF01000001.1, forward strand.
TAATTTTGCAATATCGCGCAATGCATTGACACCATCAAGCAAATTAAAATTTGTTAAATTTATAATGACTGGATGCCTGGAAATAACCAGACGTTTGTTTTGTGCCAATGCCGCCACTTCCAGCTGTACCGGGACTGTTTGTTTTACGCCATGCAAGTTAATAACGGCATCAACATGCATTGTTATCATCTGACCTGTTTTTATTGCGTTAACATCGGCTTCTTTAATATTTATAGTGGCTGTAGCACTCGGAAATTTTACGACATTAAAAAGTAGCTCTTGTACACGTTGATCTCTTATTTCAATACCTGTATCTACACTGCTTAAATCAACTGCTATAGTTGCTGTTTTACCTTGAATTTGCCCTTGCATGGCTTTAAAGGTTTGTACCTCAGTCTTGCTGACGTTTTTTGTAGTGGTAAAGTCAAGTGTAGAAGCTTTATTATCTAGCACCCATTCAGCTAAAACAGATTGCGAAAGCATTAATAAAGCGATAAAAAATGATTTTTTCATATTATTTCTCCATGTTTTAAAAGTAACTCTTTATAATTTTTCTGCACTAAATATACCGTATTCCACCAGATTATTGTGAAATAAATGATGTTGCGCCAAACCCACTTTAAAATTAGCCGTCTGGGTCTCGCTACGCAAACCTAGCCACTGACTAATTTTTTGTACTGGTTGTAAGCGTTTGGCAACTTTATACATATAGTCAGCTGAAGGTAAGGTCTGCTCAGTAATATCATCATATTTGATATTGCTAAAACCCTGGTCGATTAATAATTGTGCAAATTCTTTTCGTAGACATAAATTAGGTACCGCCCAGCCATCAAGGCAATCAACCATGGCTGGCCAATCTTCGTCTGCAATTTCTCGTTGCATTAAAAAGCCATCACACACAACCAGTCGCCCACCTTTTTTTAATATCCGAAAGGCCTCCCGTATAAAATCTGCTTTATTCAATGCATGACAAACACTTTCCAGGCCCCAGACAATATCAAAGGTTTCATCTGCATACGGCGTGGCACAAAAATCGGATACCTCAAAATCAATATTTTCCGCAACGCCATGGCGCTTTGCATGCCGCCCTGCATAGTAAGCTTGCTTGGCGCTGATGGTGATTGCTTTTAAGTGATTAGCATGATTTTTTGCCATCCAGATTGAGCTACCACCAATACCACAGCCTGCATCTAAAACATAATCACTAGGCTTTATATCAGCAGCCTCATAGAGTTTTTGATTTTTGTTTAATAATGATTCGCTATGTGAGCGAGTATTTTCATCCCAATAGCCGTAGTGTAAAGCCAAATCATCCCGGCCACTCCAGGCAAACAGGTAATCTCGGTAACAGGCATCGTAGTGTTTGACAGCGGCTTCTCTTAATTCCTCGGCAGAATCATCATGTGTACTTTGCGTACGGTAATCCTGATTAGGTTCTATATAATACATCGTTATTTTTACTCTATGATATGACGGGGTAGGCTATTAGTCCCTATTTTCCTGAACCATGTAGGCTAAAGCTTACACCTAAGGCACTCATTAGTGCGCCAAGCTAACACAGGCACTTCATTGTCGAATAGTTTTTTTAACGCTTCACAATAAAAAATATAATCTAATCAATACTTTATTTACTTTTCACTTCTTACCCTGGCCAGCTGTTTAAATTGCACCATGCCATTACTCAATTTTTGTACTAAATGTAATGCAGGTGCCGCACCTGCCATGGCAACCGCATCAACTAGACAGTACCATGCTGCGACTCCACTTGGAGGATTACCTTGGGTTAATCCAGAGGCCGGATCAATAGTTGCCCATGCCCAGGTTCCAGCTGTTGTACCAACGAGCTCCAACCAGGTAGTAATAAAGAAAGCACCGAGGTAAACCATAGGCGATTTACCTTTAAACAGGTAAATCAAATAAACAATAAACAGCACCGCACCAATTTGATCACTACGTTGTGCAAAAGGGTTCAGCCCCCAGACAGACCAAAGCCCGCAAACTACAACGGTAAATAGGGCAATACTGCGCGCATGGCGTAAAAAGAAACCTGAACGTCCCAGAACCACAGCCGTTAAATATACCATGCCATGCCCGGCCGGCACATAAGGAGGAACACTACCAAAGCGATATAAATACCCTTCCATGTAGGGAGAAGCAAAAATTTCACCTGCCGTAGCAAATAACAATGCAACCACCACTTGCATACGCAGTAATGTTGACTCTCCAGACAAGAGAACCATTAAAAACGCGTAACCACAAAATGCTAATAACCATTGCATTTCTCGACTACCACTGCCATCAATCGTCAAACAAATGCCCGTAACGATAAAGGTAAAAGCAGCAATTATGTAATCACGTTTATGGTCTGGGTATGCTACGCCTGCTTTTGGAAAATAACGCAACATTTTATTAAAACTCCTGATGAACTAATATCATTCGCTATCTCTTAACTTACTCAGTAAATAACACCTACATGCAGGATTTAGTTTTACCAACATTTCAAGGAAAACCTGATAATAATGCACTAACCCCTGATCCTGCGTATGCCTTGGAGCAACTGAAACACACTAAATTTGCAATATTTTATCACATCATGCGAGACTTAACTTATACAAACCAGTAGGCAACGAATAGATAGCGACATAATTTTCCAACACAAATTAATACAGTGGATATAAACAAAGGCAGCTTCAACCACCCGCCAGCAAAACACAAGCCATCGCCAACCACGGGCAACCATGAAAATAGCAAACTCCAATAACCCCAGTGCTGAACCCAGCGCAATGCTTTTTGCCTGTGCTTATCTAAAAGATGTTCTGCCGGGAATTTTTTTGCCGTTAAGCTACCTAACCACCAGGTTGTTAAAGCGCCTAGAGTATTCCCTAAAGTTGCAACAGCAACCAGTATCAAAACGGGCTGAAGCTGTTCAGCTACCTGATAAGCCAATACAGCTTCGGAAGCACCCGGAGCGATGGTAGATGATATAAAGGCACTAACAAAAAGACTCCATAACGCTAACACAACAACCCTCTCTTTTTTTAGCCATAAAAAAGCCCCTAATGACGAATCATCAGGGGCTTAATAACAAGCATATTTATATACTTGCAGAGCTATTTTTTCACTAGACTAATTAACCAGCTAACCAGTTTAACGATGATATCCACAGCTTGTTTTACTAAATCCAGGATATAAGTGATAACCTCACCGGCCGTCATATCTTTAAATTTACGAGCCAGCAAAGGAGCGATTATCAGGCCTATAGCTAAACCAATAACAGTAAGTCCTGAAAAGAAAGAATCATTTCCTGTGACTTTCTTTTTCATTTTGGTAATTTCTTCAACAACGGTATCAGTTATTGATTCATCAGGAATGCTATCCGAATAATCATCCTGGATTACATAGGCTGTTACCCCCGGAATACTAGGTAAATCACCATCGCCTTTACCGATTTTTAACTGCCCTTTCATCCCTTTTTCCATATGCTGAGCAATATCACAATGTACAAGATAGGTTTTATCGCCAGGTGGAAAAATCAAAGTCCCTGATATTTTACCTGGTCCTGTTACCTCCAGATGAAACATGCCTTTAGGATACAGGTATTTAGGTAGTCCATGCATCATCCATTGGTGTCGCACATTGTCATCATTAACAAAATTAACCGTTAATTTTGTACAGGGTTCAAATTGATATTCCTGTACATCAAAGGCAAACATACGCCCGGGAAATTTCTCAGCATATTTATGCCCTGCATGAACCGTTATCTCTTTAGTTGCAGCAATGCGATCACAACCACCAGGCAAAATATCGGTATTTTGCCCCATGACCATACCCCCTGTCATGTCCATTAAATGGCCATCACCATGATCCATCATATTATTATGATTTTCAAACTCTTTTTCAGCAAAAACAGGAGCGGAGAGTGCTAATGCTATCGCTGCAATTGATAAATGCTTAATCATTATCAGCTACCTCCTTTTAGTGCAGAAATCAGGGCCATGATTTTAGCTCTATAGATAATCAGCAAATATGCCAATAACCCTAAAAACAGACCGAACACAAGATTCCTAAATGAATTATTCACAGGGGGTTCGATATCCGCAAATCCTTGAGTGACATCAGCTGCTGCTATCACACTAGGAGGCGGGGCAACATAACCTTCTGCATCTACTTCACCTAGACTATTCCAGTCATCAATATTTTGCCAGACAGGTAATTTACGCGCATGAAAAGCTTCGGTAAATAAAGGCTCAATACTCTCACCAATAGTTTTTGGCAAACCGACTTCATTCAAGTATTTTTTATAAACCACAGCACTCACATTACCACCGGGATTCATACCATCGGTTGTAATGCCTTTTTCACGATGATCATGAAAAATCCACACTCCTTCGCCATAACTATGAAAGCCATCGTCTGTGGTATTGAGTTTTAAATCATTACGCTGGGCGGGGGCTATATCATAAACATCACGGGTAATTTGAGCTACTGGATTATGCTCAATCCCGTCATAATGTGTAATCGTCGCTTTATGCCCATGCGTATGCATAGCCAAGGTCTCACCTGAACTATTAAAAACACGTAGCTTAATATTTTTATCAGGCTCGGCAACAACAATCGACTCTCGCAAAGTATATGGAAATGAGCGCCCATTCAGCGTGTGATAATCTTCAGTTGAATCAGTCAAATCATATTCACGATTCATTTTCCTGGCAATCAAGCGAGGATCGTTGTAATCCTGAATAATACTATGCAACTCTTTATCCATAGCATGATAATGTAAGTCATATTCACTATCATAGTCTTCTAAAACTGCCTTCGACGGATGTCTGACTTGTCCGCCACCCACATTAAAAGTTTGCACCCAGTTATTAGGACGATTTTCTTCTACAATAAACATGCCCACTAAACCCATAGCTAAATGCACATGTGTTTGTACGTGACAGTGATAAGCAAAGGTACCCGGAGTACGCGGACGTATTTCGTAAGTTTTACTTTGTCCTGGTAAAACAAACTTATCACTGGTTTGCGGGACCCCATCATTGCCTTCACCGGTACTGTCTACCCAAGGGTGATCAACACCATGTAAATGGATGGTATGCGGGAAATAATGTGTATTTTCTAATTGTATCCAGATAATATCCCCCTGCTCCACTCGAATAATGGGTGAAGGGGCTCTTAATAATGGATTTGCGTCAGTGCCCACAAAACTGCTAGTCGCCATGCCTCGTGACTTAGGTGCGAATACCCACATACCTGGCTGTATGCCCGGCGCTATATCAAAAGTTGGCACAACACCAGCAAAATCAGGTGAATGTCCATTTAATTCTGCTACTTCAAGCTTAATGATAATTAAATCAGGATCGCCATCACCATCCATATCATTCTTTTTAATAATGCCATCCATTGCATAATGAGTATTCATCAATGCTTCCATTGATAAATTATTAGTTCCTTTTACTTCTGCTGCAATAGCATATGGGTTGTCAGGGCTACAACGAAGTGACTCCTGAATACTTACACCCTCAATCGTTTGTTCCTTACGCCAATCCGGATTATTTTCATTACAAGCCGCTTCCACTTTGCCACGGTCTACTTCAACTGTTTTAGGCAAGTCTACCACAGCTGATGCCGAAAACGGCATCAGCATGACAGCAGTACCCAATAGCATTCCTAAAGGATTTTTCTGCATTATTAACACTCTTAAATTGAAATTAACTTATTCGTCTTTAGCTTTATTACCCAAAATGTCATCTACTTTGCTTTTAAAACCTGCGTGAGATAGATATAAAACATATAAGCCAGCTAATCCAAATAAGAAATACATAAATAAGCTAGTAGAACTCGTCGACATACCTTTACCCGCGACAAAACTCATATGTGCATCTAAGTTCTGACCATCAGCTCCTACAAGAGTAATATGAATCAAATACTTACCTGGCTCAGCAACACCATTAGGCAATGTCAAAACAACAGTACCTGATTTATGTTTTTTTGCCTCTTGAAAAAATACACGAGTACCTTCGGGCTCTTTAGTTACTTCAAATTCAACTGCTCTATTACGATATCTAACATCTTGATAATCAAAAACTAATTGTGTCAAGGTACCGGTATCTGGAATATTTCCACAAAAATCTTCCGCAGGATAAGCAAGAGGTTGATACGCCGTATAATGGATCCAATGTTCTGGCTCTAACTCAAATTTACACTGATCGGTATCAGTACCCGCTGCTCCACCGTGCGCCCAAAGCGTTGCAGAAAATAGCATGCCTAACAGAGCTATAAAATTCTTTCTCATAATACTGTTTGTCATAGTTTCTTCCTCTTAATATTTATTATAATTCTAAAATGTTTTCCTCGTTATTGACTCAACGATACTCCAAAAACAACCATAAACTTTATCATATAGAATTCGACAAAGAAAGAATAACTCTATATTAAGCCAATAATGCACTTTGATTATATCATTATTTTCTAATATCTCTATTGCTATTGCTATCGCGTCTCTATTTCCGTAAAATTTTGTGCAGATAAGCATCCTCACTTTAATTTTCAGCACATCAAGGCTCAAATATTATGTCTAATTTAACTAACTTACCTGAATGGTTAGCTTTAAAAGAACATCAAAAAATCATAGATAAACTGCATATCAGAGACTTGTTTGATGCTGACCCTAAGCGTTTTGATAATTATTCTTTAAAATTTGAAGACCTGTTATTTGATTACTCAAAAAACAGAATTACAGATGACACCCTAACTCTATTATTAAATTTAGCAAAAGCACGACACCTGGATACACAGATTGAAGATATGTTTACCGGTAAACGCATTAACATAACGGAAAATAGAGCCGTTTTACATACAGCTTTACGTAACCGGAGTAATGATCCTGTATACGTTGATGGAGTAGACGTAATGCCTGAAGTTAATCAGGCTCTGCAAAAAATGCGAGATTTTTGTGCTTCGGTTCATTCCGGTGAATGGAAAGGCTATACCGGTAAAGCAATTACTGATATTGTGAATATCGGTATCGGTGGCTCAGATCTAGGACCGAAAATGGTCACTAAAGCACTTACTCCCTATGCTATAGAAGGCATGTCAGTGCATTATGTCTCCAATATAGATCGTGCTGATTTAATCGAAACGCTAGATAAAGTTTCACCTGAAACCACCTTGTTCTTAGTCGCTTCAAAAACTTTTAGCACTCAGGAAACCATGGTTAATTCGAAAGCCGCGCGCGACTGGCTGCTGGAGCATGCAAAAAACAAAACTGCGATTACAAAACATTTTGTCGCCTTATCAACCCATGTAAAAAATGTGACTGACTTTGGCATAGACCCAAGAAATATGTTTGAATTCTGGGATTGGGTTGGTGGCCGATATTCACTCTGGTCGTCAATTGGCTTATCAATCGCATTATATCTTGGCATGGATAATTTTGAGAAACTATTAGAAGGCGCTCACGAGGCGGACAAACATTTTCGCCACGAACCTTTTGAAAAAAATATTCCTGTGATCATGGCCTTATTAGGAATTTGGCACAATAATTTTTATTATTCAGATTCCCACGCTTTATTACCATATGACCATAATCTCGCGTATTTTGCTGCCTATTTTCAGCAAGGTGATATGGAGAGTAATGGCAAAAGTGTTGATATGAAGGGTCAGCCGGTCGATTACAGCACGGGCCCTATTATTTGGGGACAGACAGGAACAAATGGTCAACATGCTTTTTACCAGCTTATTCATCAGGGTACCAAGGTCATTCCCTGTGATTTTTTAGCCCCCGCGCAAAGCCATGGAGATAGAAATGAGTCTCATGACATTCTAATTTCTAACTTTCTCGCTCAAACAGAAGCGTTGATGAGAGGAAAAACAGAAGCTGAAGTTAGAGCCGACCTAGGCGATGACGCAAGTGAGCTACTTATTGCTGCAAAAGTTTTTTCTGGAGACAAACCCACAAATTCATTTTTGTTCAAAAAACTTTCTCCCCATTTCCTAGGGGCACTGATTGCTTTTTATGAACATAAAATATTTGTTCAGGGAAAAATATGGAATATCAATAGTTATGATCAGATGGGCGTTGAACTGGGCAAAGTATTAGCTCAAGCTATTATGCCTGAGCTTAAGGATAGCCAGCCAGTTCATACTCATGATGGCTCTACAAATGGTTTAATTAACTATTACAAGAAAATACGCTAGCTTTGACTTTTTTTCAGCGACTCTATTTCGGGCTCGCTTTTTTTTGCTTGAGTGCTTGCGATCCACAAGCTCAAAACAAGCCACAGGCGCCTGAAAATAGTGTTAAATATGAAAATCAACTTGAGCGAGTCAGAAAAGCTGGTGTATTAACTGTCTTAACCCGCTATGACCCAACGACCTATTATGAAGCCGCAGATGGATACTCTGGCCTGGAGTATGACTTGGTACAATTATTTGCAGAGCATTTACAGGTTAAAAGTAAATTTATTATTCCAGATACTTTTTCAGATATTTTACAAAAAACACAAGCCGGTGAAGCAGACTTTGCGGCTGCGGGAATCAGCATTACTGAAAGCCGTAAACAGCAATTTTTATTCGCGCCTCACTATCACAAAATTACCGAACAAGTTATCTACCGTACTGGGTCAAATCGTCCCAAAAATACAAGTGACCTGACAGATGGCATTCTAGAGATTGCAAAAGGCACCAGCCATGCGGAAAGCCTTGTTAAATTACAAAAAACAACCCCGCAACTACAATGGCTAACTAATGATAAGCTAGATACAAATAGCTTGCTATATCTGGTTAATGAGAGACTGATTGACTATACTATCGCTGACTCAAATCAAATCACTTTAATTCGTCGTTTTTATCCCAAATTAAATGTTGCATTTACCATTAGTCCCACTCGCCATCTTGCCTGGGCATTTAAGAAATCTGGTGACTTAAGTTTATATAATGAAGCTGTACTTTTTTTTAAAAAAATTAAAAAAAGCAAAAAACTAGAGCAATTAATTGAACGACATTACGGTCATACACGTAATATAACATATGTAGGAAACTGCTCTTTTCGTCTCCATCTTCAGAGTCTCCTGCCAAAATATCAGGAATTATTTCAAGGGGCTGCCGACAAATACGCATTTGACTGGCGATTATTAGCCGCAATTAGTTATCAGGAATCTCACTGGACTGAAAACGCCGTTTCTCCTACAGGCGTAAAAGGTCTAATGATGTTAACCAAAGCCGCAGCCGACCAGGTTGGCGTAAAAGACCGTACTAAACCTAAAGACAGTATTTTTGGTGGAGCCTCATACCTCAAGCAACGCTTGAAAAAAACGCCAGAACGTATTCCAGAGCCAGATCGTACCTGGTTTGCCCTGGCATCTTATAATATCGGTTTTGGTCACCTGGAAGATGCCAGGGTTATCACTCAAAAATTAGGTAAAAATCCCGACAAATGGATTGATGTCAAACAATCCTTACCCTTGTTAACAAAAAAAAGATGGTTTACCAAGACTAAACATGGCTATGCCAGAGGCAAAGAGCCGGTAATGTATGTGGATAATATTCGCAATTATCTAGATTTATTAATCTGGTATACAAGCAATAAAGAAATCACTGAGATGTCGACAATGCAACCCAATGCAATGTCATTTTATTAATACTGTATTTGAGCGTACTCAATGAGATAATATCTTTGTGTCAACTGACGTAGACCAGTTAACGTAAAAAATAATTTTTGGTTAAACCATTAATTATTCTATACACCAGTAAAATATCGACCTCATTTATACGAAGTATATGCTAATTTTGGCAGTTACAAACACAATTGATAGCATCCTTTACTAAATAGCGGTAAAATGCAAAATATCAGAAAGCAGTGTTTGAACTAGCGACAAAGTTCCTTGTTATCAGGTGTTATTCTGTTATCGCCATATATTTTTATTTTTTTAGGAGTTTTTCAATGGCAACGGGTAAAGTAAAGTGGTTTAACAACACCAAAGGCTTTGGGTTTATAGAGCAGTCTGACGGCGGCGATGATGTTTTTGTACATCACTCAGTTATCCAGGGTGAAGGATTTAAAACTCTGGAACCTAATCAAACGGTTACTTATGATGTAGAAACGGGTGCAAAAGGTTTATCTGCTGTAAATGTAGTCGCACAGTAATGATAATGCACATCCTAAAAAGGCTCCTTTAAGGAGTCTTTTTTTTGCTTGCCACAAAAGACTGACACGCGTCCTCTAATAATTGCATATTCATAAATTGCTTAACAGTTGCCGCCATAAGTTCTATGCCCTGCTCACGCAAAGTCTCAAAATCAATGGGTTGACTATTTTTTGCTCCCGCCCAGTGCAACAGAGAAGCATACGCACCAGGACTATCAAATAAGCCATGTAAATAAGTACCTAAAATTTGTTGATCTGGCGACAAACTTCCTTCCATCTCACCGTTTTCCAGCCTGATCACTGGGTTTGACAAAGCATTCCCCGATGAAATTCCTGCATGTATCTCATAACCCTTTACACGCGCATCAGCCATTAAAAGCTGGCCAGTAAGCTGTTTTAATTGCTTTTCATTTGTTAAAGTCGTTTGCATATCTAATAAACCCAGACCGGGACTAGATCCGGCTTCACCCTCAACCCCATGCGGATCATGCACCCAACAGCCCAGCATTTGATAACCTCCACATACACCTATTACTTTTCCACCGTAACGTAAGTGGCGCAAAATTACTGACTCCCAACCATTTTCTCTAAGCCATACCAAATCATCGCGGACAGACTTACTACCAGGTAAAATAATCAAATCTGTTTTGCCCATTAATTCCGGATTTCTGCAAAAGTCAATATCCACTGCTGAATTCAAACGCAATACATCAAAATCAGTATGATTACTCATTCTTGGTATTCGAGGCACAACAATATTAAATAATTCTGTGTCCATTTTAGGCTGTTCAACAGCCACGCTATCTTCAGATTCCAGATACAAGTCATGCAGATATGGCAAAACACCAAATACCGGTTTCCCAGTTCGTTGCTCCAGCCAGTCTATGCCTGGTTGTAATATATCAATATCTCCGCGAAAGCGATTAATCACAAAACCCAGTATGCGCTGCTGCTCGGATTCACTTAATAATTCCAGAGTTCCCACTAAATGTGCAAAGACCCCTCCTCTTTCAATATCTGCAACTAAAATAACCGGACAATCCACTGCCTCTGCAAAGCCCATATTGGCCACATCACCCTGTCTTAAATTTATTTCTGCAGGACTTCCAGCCCCTTCTACAATAATGCGCTGATATTGTTCCAGCAAACGCTGAAAAGAATCTAATACTACCGGCATCGCTTGTGTCTTGTAGGCATGATAAGATTTTGCCCCTAAATTCTTAACAGCCTTACCCTGCAAAATCAGCTGAGCTGTTTTATCCGAATTAGGCTTAAGTAAAACAGGATTCATATCGGTATGCGGGCTTAAGCCACATGCCTGAGCCTGTACTGCCTGAGCTCTGCCAATTTCTCCGCCTTCAGCTGTTACCGCACTATTTAATGCCATATTCTGAGGTTTAAAAGGTGCGACTAATTCTCCTTGCTGCTGGTAATAACGACATAACCCTGTTACCAAAGCACTTTTCCCCGCATCAGAGGTTGTACCCTGTACCATTAATGTTATTGCTTGCATTTAAATTCCTTTAATGGCATTGTTGCAGCCTTTTTACTCTAAATTACTTGTGGCTAAATGACTGTTGCACTTGCCCTGTTAATCGCTTTAATACTAGATGCCCTTTTAGGCGAACCCAAAAAAGCCCACCCTCTAATTATATTTGGAGCCTGGGCTGGCTATATTGAAGAGCGACTTATTTTACCTAGGGATAGATCGAATATATATCAAAAGATAAATGGGCTACTCGCTTTAGTGCTAACTACTTTACCTATTACCGGAATAATATTTATTATCACGCGATTGCCATTGCTTAATGACATATTGAGCCCCGTAATACTTTATCTTTGTATTGCACCTAAAAGTTTGATACAACATACTCTAGCAATTTACCAACCATTACAGAAGGGAAATTTAACCCAGGCACGGCATGCTCTTTCCATGATCGTAAGCCGTGAAACTGGGCAAATGGATGTTCAATCTATACGTAAAGCAACCATAGAAAGCACCCTGGAAAATGGCGCCGATGCGATATTTGCACCTATTTTCTGGTTTGTGATCGCAGGCCCTGCAGGGGCTATTTTTTACCGTTTAAGCAACACCTTAGATGCGATGTGGGGTTATAAAAACAGTCGTTATTATTATTTTGGGTTTGCTGCCGCGCGCTTAGACGATATTTTAAACTGGATACCGGCACGCTTAACCGCCTTATCCTACCTTTTACTCGGAGATATGCATAAAGCCTGGACCTGCTATCAACAACAAAGTCCCTGTTGCGAAAGCCCCAACGCTGGGGTGGTGATGAGCACAGGCGCAGGTAGCTTAAATGTAAACTTAGGTGGACCGGCAATCTATCATGGCCAGCCCAAAATCAAACCCATATTGGGCACAGAACGCATAGCTACAAACCAGGATATTAAGCGGGCTAATCTGTTAATTTTCTTAACAACCCTGCTTTGGCTAGCGCTTATCAGTCTGGGAGAAACACTTGCTTAAACATGGCGGGCGCATACTGGAAGCAGCACAGCAGTATCAAATCCCTGTTTCTGAATGGCTGGACCTATCCACAGGAATCAATCCTAATGGCTATCCTGTTCCCACTATTCCAGATTCGATCTGGCAGCGCCTACCTGAAGAGCAAGATGGACTTATCACTGCCGCTCAAAAATACTATCAATGCCAATCACTAATTGCTGTCGCTGGCTCCCAGGCAGCTATTCAAAGCTTACCTTTACTTCGCACTCGTGGCACAACAGGCATTGTTACGCCCTCTTATGCAGAACACACTTATGCCTGGGAAAAAGCAGGACATAAAATAGTACATATAAGTTCCAATGAGATTAATCAGCATATCAGTGAGTTAGACACTTTAATTTTAGTTAACCCAAACAACCCCACTGCCTGCACATTTAGCCAAAAACAATGCCTGAGCTGGCTAGAGAATTTAAATCAAAGACAAGGCTGGCTTATTATTGATGAAGCTTTTATCGATAGTACTCCAGAGTTAAGTTTAAGCCAGCTACAGCCTCTGGCTGGCTTGATAATTCTTCGCTCTATAGGAAAGTTTTTCGGTTTGGCAGGATTGAGAGCAGGGTTTGTTTTGGCAGAACCCACTATTTTAAATAATCTGAATAAATTACTTGGTCCCTGGACGCTGAGTAACCCTGGTCGTTTTGTTTGCGCTCATGCATTGCAAGATACAAGTTGGCATAAACAGATGCGTCTGCAGTTATTACAACAAAGCCGGCGTTTACAAGCATTACTGATAAACTATCAACTGAAACCTGCAGGCTCCACTCAACTTTTCCAGTGGGTGCAAACAGAAGATGCTGCCCATATACATCAACAACTTGCTACACAAGCTGTATTTACTCGCCTTTTCAGCGAGCCAACCAGCCTTCGTTTTGGTTTACCTGCTAATGAACCGGAATGGCAGCATTTAGAATCAGCATTACAATATTTAGCAGCTCTATGTCGCCACAAGAATCGTCCATCAATGCAACACATATTACAACAATCAATTTAATCATCACATCGAGGAAATCGAATCACGTTTCTTGATAGATCCATACGAGTCTGCTATCTTCTTCATTAAATTCGAAATAACTCATGGATTATTAATATGCATAACGATCAAACATCGCGGCTTTTTCTTTTAAGCTTCTTTTGTTTATTATTTTTAGGCTGTTCAAGCAAGCAAACCAGCACAATGGCTGAGACCAAACCCGTTGTTGCAACTATCGTAACGCAGGAACAGCAAAACAATTTAACTCCGAATGATGTTATTTCCTGGCTAAAAGCAGGTAACCAGCGTTTTGTAAGCGGGGTTGTTACCAATCGAGATCACTCTGAACAAGTACGTTTAGCTGCATTCGGGCAGTACCCCAAGGGCATCATCCTGTCCTGTATTGATTCCAGAGTTCCCATTGAAGATGTATTTGACCTGGGAATAGGTGATGTGTTTGTAGCAAGAGTTGCCGGCAATTTTGAAAATACTGACATTCTTGGCAGTATGGAATATGCATGCAAGGTTGTTGGCTCCAAACTGGTACTCGTTCTAGGGCATGAACAATGCGGCGCAATTAAAGCGACTATAAATGGCGTAAAATTGGGCAATATTACTTCGATGCTGGAAAATATCCAGCCTGCGGTTCAACACTTTGATAATTATAAAGGCAGTAAAACCAGTAAAAACAAAGAATTTGTCCATATGGTTGCGGAGCAGAATGTCTGGGACACTATTGAAAATATCAGACTCTATAGCCCAATATTAAGAGACATGGAAAAAAGTGGCCAAATCAAGATTATTGGTGGTATGTACGATATGAGTACCGGTGTAGTGCATTTTTATGATTGAAATAATATTCATTCCTCTGCATACTTAAAAATTGGCTATATGTATGCATTAAGTGTTGGTAATTATATATGGGTATTTTTAACTAACTAGACTTACAAATGCAGTGCCTTTATATAAGAGCACAAAGGATTGGTACTGAGCGGATGAATAAGTACACAGCACTTCAAAAGAAATTATATTTTGTGCGGTATCTATTTAAATACCGCTTACAGGTTGTTGTCATTTCTCCCTCCATTCCGTCAGTTCTGTATTAAAAATTTTCTATTTCGCCAACATTAAGCTAATTTCCAATAAACTCTCCCAGCAATCGCCCGCTTGCTCACCTTTAATCTGACGATCTGTTTTAGCCGCCAGCAATAATGCATTCAATAAATTTTGCCTGGTGAGTTTACTTAAAGCATAGCTAACCAGTTTTTGTCGCTTATCCCACACTTGATGTTGCATAAAAACAGTATTACGTGGCTGACCCATTTGTAATTGCTGTTGTATACTAATTAAGGAACGTATTTCACGCGTTAATGCCCAAAGTACAATTGGTGCGGCAATACCCTCGTGCCGTACTCCTAGCAGAATTTTATTGACACGCTCTACTCGACCTGACAAAGCAGCATTAACCAGATTAAAAACATCGTACCGTGAAGCATCCACAACCACTTCCTCTATCTGCTGCGTGGTTAAAGTGGCTGGTCCATACAGCACATACAGCTTTTCTATTTCCTGATTTGCAGCCAGTAAATTTCCCTCTACTCGCGAGGCAAT
Organism: Methyloprofundus sedimenti; assembly: GCF_002072955.1. NCBI lineage: Bacteria > Pseudomonadati > Pseudomonadota > Gammaproteobacteria > Methylococcales > Methylococcaceae > Methyloprofundus > Methyloprofundus sedimenti. The sequence continues at coordinate 81,878 of NZ_LPUF01000001.1, forward strand.
CAATCCCTGCCCCTGCTTGTTGGTACTCAAACCTTTACGTTGCATACGCTGTTGAATCCATTGCACTAAGTCATTTCCTTGTAAAGGCCAGACCTGAATAATAACGCCATGTCTTTCCAGAGTCGTTACCCATTTTGACTTGGTCGCATTTTTTTCCAGCTTAGCTGCAGTAATTAATAACAGCGTATCTTCTGGAGATCGCTCACAGTAACTGACAAGTGCCTTACTACCTTCCATACCTGGTTTTCCCGAGGGAAGGCGCAAATCAATAATTTTCTTATCTGAGAAGATGGACATTGCATTTGCAGCTTGCATGAAGTCTTGCCATGAAAAATGGGCATCAACCGTTAATAATTCACGATTTTCATAGCCTGCGTTTTTAGCTGCTAGACGCACTGCATCAGCGGCTTCTCCTAATTGTAATGGTTCATCACCGCTAATAAAATAAATCGGTACAAGCTTCTTTGCTAGTGCAGCTGGTAGTTGCTCTGCTTTTAACCTCATATTATGGATATGTTTTCTTAAGCTCTGCCCGTGCTCTTTGAATTACCGAGCGTACTGCCTCATCATACAGTTCCTGACGCAAAACAATTTCTTCATTATCTTTGGAAAGTAAAGTCTCACTACTCTGCGCGTTATAGTACGTCTTCATAACCTCAATGGTTTGATTGGACACTAGTGTATTTCCTTCACCATCTAACAGATCGAAACTTAAACGATAAATTAATTCAAACTCGTTAGAATATCCTGTGGAACTAAGCGAAATTGTTCTTCGCTGGTAAAATTCATCGAGTACATTCAATATCATGCCTGCTTCACCAGCTGTTGCGACTAACTCGCCTGAGGTCCCTCGGAATGTTCGCTCAATAGCAGCGGCTAGTTCAGGCGAGTCGCCTTTTACATACATTTTCTTTAATGCTTCAGGTAATTCTAGTGCTCCACGCAAATGATAACCACAGGCGGTTAACATCAGCAAAGTTACTAAAAGCAGACCACCTCTAATAGCTAATCTGTCTTTGATAGAGAAATTAAACAACGATACTCACCAGTTTTTTTGGCACAACAATCAGTTTTTTTACTGTTTTACCTTCAAGAAAGCGCATCACATTTTGTTCAGCTAAAGCGAGCACTTCGATTTCCTTTTTACTAGCGGTCGAGGCAACCATTATCTTGCCACGCAGCTTGCCATTGATTTGTACTATCATTTGTAATTCATCTTGAACTAATGCAGATTTATCTGCTACTGGCCAGGTTCGATTAATATCTTCTGTTTTACCTAAACCTTTCCATAATTCTTGACAAATATGCGGCACTATAGGATAAAGCATCAGCACTATCGTTTCTAAAGCTTCCTGACGTATGGCTGTCGCATTGCCACCTTGATCATTAAACCGGGATAAAGTGTTTAATAGCTCCATATTGGTCGCAATTGCAGTATTAAAATGATGTCTGCGGCCAATATCATCAGTTACTTTTTCAATTGCATAGTGTACTTGCCTGCGTAATTCTTTCTCTGTACCAGTCAAGTTTTGCTTATCTAATATTGAACCGAACTCTCCTGCATCAACATGTAAATGCACTTGCCGCCATAATCGTTTTAAAAATCTGAAGCCGCCCTCCACTCCACTGTCTGACCATTCTAAGGATTGTTCTGGTGGCGCTGCGAACATAATAAATAGGCGCACTGTATCTGCGCCATATTCTGCAATTAAATGTTGAGGATCGACAGTATTACCTTTGGATTTTGACATCTTCGTTCCATCCATTAACACCATACCCTGGGTTAATAAATTGTTAAACGGTTCATCACAAACCAATAAGCCTTCATCACGCATTAATTTAGTAAAAAAACGTGCGTAGAGTAAATGTAAAATAGCATGTTCAATTCCTCCTATATATTGATCAACCGGCAACCAGTATTTAGCACTTGCATCCAGCATTGAATCAGCCTTACTACTTGCATATCGAGCAAAATACCATGATGATTCCATAAAAGTATCGAAGGTATCAGTCTCCCGTTTTGCTAATTTGCCGCATTTGGGGCAATCAGCATGCAAAAATGCCTCATGAGTCACAAGTGGAGAATTTGAACCGTCTAAGACCACATCTTTAGGTAATTCAACTGGCAAATCTGTTTCAGGCACGGGTACCGTACCACAAACATCACAATAAATAATGGGAATCGGCGCTCCCCAATAACGCTGTCTTGAAACTCCCCAATCATGCAACCGGAAATTAATTTTACGCTGTCCTGTACCTTCTCTTTCTAATTTTTCAGCGATTGCATTAACTGCTTCAGCCGAACTTAAACCATCAAATTCTGCAGAATTTCGTAAAATACCTTTATCTGTAAAAGCATGTTCAGCAATGCTGTCATCACTATCATTTGCTGAATAAATAACCTGTTTTATATTAATACCATATTTCAACGCAAATTCGTAATCACGCTGGTCATGAGCGGGTACTGACATTACAGCACCTGTACCATAGCTCATCAGTACAAAGTTCGCAATCCAAACAGGTATTAGCTCACCTGTGACCGGATGTTTTGCTTTAAAGCCTGAATTAATACCTTTCTTTTCCATGGTTTCTAAAGCAGCTTCCGAGGTTTCCGTATGCCGACATTCTGTTAGAAAAGCATTAATTTCAACACTCTCTTTCGCTGCCTGTAATGCTAATGGGTGTTCAGCTGCGACTGCTAAATAGGTAACACCCATTAAGGTATCTGGACGTGTAGTATAGATTTCAACATCGCCCAACTCATCATCAACCGCAAAAGTCATTTCCAGACCTTCAGAACGGCCAATCCAGTTAGCTTGCATAGTTTTGACTTGTTCTGGCCAGCCAGGCATTTTATCTAACGAAGTGAGTAACTCATCAGCATAGGCCGTTATTCTTAAAAACCATTGCGAAATATCTTTTTTCTCTACAGCGGTATCACAACGCCAGCAACAACCATCAATAACCTGCTCATTCGCTAATACAGTTTGATCATTAGGGCACCAGTTGACGGCTGAAGTTTTTTTATAAACTAAGTCTTTTTCAAGTAACTGCAAAAAAAACCATTGCTCCCAACGATAATAGCTTGGATCACAGGTAGCTAATTCACGACTCCAGTCATAGCCAAACCCCAGCTCCTTTAATTGATTACGCATGTAGTCGATATTTTCATAAGTCCACGTTGCAGGATGAACATTGTGCTTCATGGCAGCATTTTCTGCTGGCAAGCCAAAGGCATCCCAGCCCATAGGTTGCATTACATTCTTGCCTTGCATACGCTGGTAGCGACTAATCACATCACCAATCGTATAATTGCGTACATGCCCCATATGCAGGCGACCACTAGGATAAGGGAACATGGATAAGCAAAAATACTTCTCTTTGCTCTCGTCATCAGAAGCTTGAAATATGCCCGATTTTTCCCATTGAGCCTGTACTTCGGCCTCAATTTCTAGTGGTTTGTAATTTTCTTGCATTGTTACTCGTATTTTTGCATTCAAAAGCGTTAGAATACCTTACAGTGAACTAAATCTAAAGCCTTTTTAGGGAGTGATTCTTATGAGTGAAAATAAATTAACCAAAGCCTACAACGACTTTATGGAGTATATGTATGAAGCAACGGATGATACCATTCATACAATTGCTGAAAAGCTGGATGCTGCTAAAGACAAGATAAGTGAAATTGGAGGCTTATCGCAGGAAGAAATTAACCATGTCGCCGATTCTGTGTCCAGAGACGTTCATCATGCTGCTGAATCCTTACCTGACAACAGTAACGATTCGTTGTCAGAGTGGCTTAAATTTGATATAGAATTATTAGAAAATTTTGCTCTGGATTCGTTTCTTAACGTTGCGGATAAAACCAGTATAGAGTTAGCGCAATTATCAGAAACAGCAAAACAATACAGCCACCCTTATAAAACTGGAGAGTTAACAGCGCCTGGCACATTAAGCTGTAAAAAATGTGGTAAAGTAATTGCCTTTAAAAGTACCAGTATTATTCCTGAATGTCCTGAATGCGGAGCAAATACTTTTATACGCATATAATTTTAATTTTAATTTTACATATAATAAAACTTTCAATGTTTGCTACTATCGGAGAATAAAATGCGCAGGGTAATTTTTAATCAAAAAGGCGGTGTAGGAAAATCAACCATTACATGTAACTTAGCAGCAATTAGCGCTATGGAAGGTAAACGAACCTTAGTCATTGATCTTGATATACAGGGAAATGCAACTCAGTATCTTTTGGGACAAAAGGTTAAAGATTCAGATAAAACCATTGCCCATTTTTTTAAGGGTTGTTTAAGCCTTTCGTTGTTCGGTGGCCCAGCAGCAGGCATTCAAGACCTTATTCACGAATCTCCTTTTCCTAATTTATTTGTATTACCCTCACACCCTGAACTAGAACCTTTACAGGGTCGTTTGGAATCACGTTACAAAATCTTCAAACTTAAAGAAGAACTGGATAAGCTTGAAGACTTTGATGAAATCTATATTGATACCCCGCCAGTACTAAATTTTTATAGCCAATCAGCACTGATTGCAGCAAATAAATGCTTAATCCCATTTGACTGTGATACTTTCGCCCGAGAAGCACTCTATACACTGATGCAGACTTTAAGTGAAGTAAGGGCAGACCATAATGCAAATCTGGAAATTGAAGGCATTATTGTCAATCAATTTCAAGCCCAGGCACGTTTACCTAGGCAGCTAGTAGAAGAGCTTATTGCTGAGGGCTTACCCATGTTAAACAGTAAAATATCACCTTCTGTTAAGGTTCGTGAATCACATACTGAGTCTCAGCCACTAGTACACTATGCGCCTAACCATAAACTCACGAATGAATTCCGTGAACTGCATATAGAAATTCATAGCTAATAAATCTCGATGCATAAATGGGTGGAATAAAACGACTCCATAGCCGCGTAATTAAACCCATTAATTTAGACTTACATACTAATTTTTTAAAAAATATCTGTTGATAAACGAATACAACAATATTAATGAAATAATCAGAATAGTGGGTTTATCTCCCATCCGAGAATAAGGAGTCATACCGCTCATGGGTTCAATATCTGAAGTTATTGTAACTCTTTGCATTACCGGTGCCTGATTCACGATCTTACCTTTTTCCGAGACAATTGCACTGACCCCTGTATTCGTTACTCGTAATAAATATCGCCCAGCTTCTAATGCGCGCATTCTAGCAATTTGCATATGCTGATAAGGTTCAATCGAACCATCAAACCAGCCATCATTCGTCACATTCACAAGAAATTTTGCCTGTTCTACATGGCGAATACTTTGTTCTCCAAAAGCATCTTCATAGCAAATAGACGTTACAAAGTAGTGCCCTGCTACATTTAGTAAAGGCTGATCAATTTCGCCAGAACTAAATTTGCCTAAGCGAACATTCATTAATCCCAGCAAGTAACCCGAGACGGGTTGCCAAGGCAAATATTCACCAAATGGCAATAAATGAATCTTTTTATACATAGCACGATTTTTGCCCAGAACCAGGACAGAATTGAACAAGTTTCCTGCTTTGTCTTTGTAAGGCAGACTGGTAATAATATCAGCATTATTTGCGACTGCCTCTTGCTCCAAGGGCAATAAATAGTCCTGCTTTACATCTTCAAAATAGGCAGGAATAGCTGTTTCTGGCCAGATAATGAGGTCAGATTGCCAATGTGCAGCACTATCATCATAATATTGTTTTAAAGTAGCATTTCTATTCTCAACAGCCCATTTATCCTTTTGTGCAATATTTCCCTGAATCAAGCTGACTGTAAGTGACTTTCCTGAAATAGTAGTCCACTGCACAGTCTGTAATAACACACCAATACTCACTAGAGTAATAATTGCGAAAAAATACCGGCTACTATATTGTTTCTTTAATAAAGATTCAGCCATCAAGGCAGAAATTATTGCTATGATTAACCCTGTTCCATAAGCACCCATTACGGGCACATAACCCGATAAAGGTGTATCCAATTGACTATAAGCAACCTGCAACCAGGGAAAGCCGCCTAAAACCCATTTTCCCCGAATATATTCGACAAACATCCAGACAGATGCAAAAACAAACCAGTCAAGATCATTATTAACACGATTTTTTACATATAGAAACGCTGAAATAGCTGGAAAGAGCGCCCAAAAACTGCAATATAGCAGAGTCATAAGCAATGGAAGCAAATAACCCGACTGTTCATTCACCACCATACTGACAAAGACCCAGGAAACACCAAGCCCAAACAAACCAAGTCCAAACAGGAAACCTCTTAACGTTGCCCTTTTAACACTAAGTTCTGCTAAGGAGAATTTAAGAAATGCCAAGGCAAAAAAGACTAAAAAGGAAAAATCAAATGGCGAAAACGATAGTGAAAATAAAATGCCTGCAATAACGGCAAATACATCACCCCATGCAGATTTCATTAGCTTGACCATAAAAACACTACTGTACTGATTCTGAAATATAGAGATGGAGTGCAGCAAAAGCTTTAACTATTGCCGTTCCACACAGAGTAATAGCGATTGCCATTGTACCGCAAAGTAGCAGGCAAAAAAAAACCCAAACTGTTTAGAGTTTGGGTTTTAGAATTAAGAGCTTGGCAATTCCCTACTTTCACATGGATAAATCCACACTATCATCGGCACTAAGCGGTTTCACTTCCGAGTTCGAGATGGGATCGGGTGGTTCACGCTCGCTATGGTCACCAAGCAATCGGTGTTAATTGACTACTCCTTAGTATGAGTATCAATCGTCTCTCCTTTAACTTTACAGTTAAAGCATTGGAAATCTGTGCTGTCTGAGTTTAAATGTCGTTCTCTTACAGTAAAAACGTGTTGTCTGCTTTTGATATAAAGCCAAACGTATTTGGTGTTATATGGTCAAGCCTCACGGGCAATTAGTACAAGTTAGCTTCACACATTACTGCGCGTCCACACCTTGCCTATCAACGTTGTAGTCTTCAACGGCCCTTCAGGGATATTAAATATCCAGTGAGATCTCATCTTGGGAGGGGCTTCCCGCTTAGATGCTTTCAGCGGTTATCCTGTCCGAACGTAGCTACCGGGCAATGCCATTGGCATGACAACCCGAACACCAGTGGTTCGTCCACTCCGGTCCTCTCGTACTAGGAGCAGCTTCCCTCAAATCTCAAACGCCCACGGCAGATAGGGACCGAACTGTCTCACGACGTTCTGAACCCAGCTCGCGTACCACTTTAAATGGCGAACAGCCATACCCTTGGGACCTGCTTCAGCCCCAGGATGTGATGAGCCGACATCGAGGTGCCAAACACCGCCGTCGATATGAACTCTTGGGCGGTATCAGCCTGTTATCCCCGGCGTACCTTTTATCCGTTGAGCGATGGCCCTTCCATTCAGAACCACCGGATCACTATGACCTACTTTCGTACCTGCTCGACCTGTCCGTCTCGCAGTCAAGCACCCTTATGCCATTGCACTAAACTCCTGATTTCCGACCAGGATTAGGGTACCTTCGTGCTCCTCCGTTACTCTTTGGGAGGAGACCGCCCCAGTCAAACTACCCACCATACACTGTCCCCAACCCCGATAAGGGGCCTAGGTTAGAACTTCAAACATACCAGGGTGGTATTTCAAGGTTGACTCCACCACAACTAGCGTCATGGTTTCATAGTCTCCCACCTATCCTACACAAGTAGGTTCAAAGTCCAGTGTAAAGCTATAGTAAAGGTGCACGGGGTCTTTCCGTCTAGCCGCGGGTATACGGCATCTTCACCGCAATTTCAATTTCACTGAGTCTCGGCTGGAGACAGTGTGGCCATCGTTACGCCATTCGTGCAGGTCGGAACTTACCCGACAAGGAATTTCGCTACCTTAGGACCGTTATAGTTACGGCCGCCGTTTACTGGGGCTTCGATCAAGAGCTTCTCCGAAGATAACCCCATCAATTAACCTTCCAGCACCGGGCAGGCGTCACACCCTATACGTCCACTTTCGTGTTTGCAGAGTGCTATGTTTTTGATAAACAGTCGCAGCCACCAATTTAATGCTGCCTTCTTCAGCTCCACGAGCAAGTCGCTTCACCTACAAAAGGCGTACCTTCTCCCGAAGTTACGGTACAATTTTGCCTAGTTCCTTCAGCCGAGTTCTCTCAAGCGCCTTAGAATTCTCATCCCACCCACCTGTGTCGGTTTGGGGTACGGCTTGTTTTAACCTGAAGCTTAGAGGTTTTTCTTGGAAGCATGGCATCAATCACTTCGCTTTTCACAAGGAAAAGCTCGTCATCACATCTCAGAATATAAGCGTCCGGATTTACCTAAACGCTCTCCCTACCTGCTTAAACATACTCTACCAATCGTATGCTGACCTAGCCTTCTCCGTCACCCCATCGCAGTTATAACAAGTACAGGAATATTAACCTGTTTTCCATCGACTACGCCTTTCGGCCTCGCCTTAGGTGCCGACTAACCCTGCGTCGATTAACGTTGCGCAGGAAACCTTGGGCTTTCGGCGTGGGGGTTTTTCACCCCCATTATCGTTACTCATGTCAGCATTCGCACTTCTGATATCTCCAGCCAACTTCTCAATTGACCTTCACAGACTTACAGAACGCTCCTCTACCACCTTACTAAAAGTAAGATCCGTAGCTTCGGTACTATGCTTAGCCCCGGTAAATCTTCCGCGCAAACCGACTCGACCAGTGAGCTATTACGCTTTCTTTAAAGGATGGCTGCTTCTAAGCCAACCTCCTGGCTGTCTGTGCCTTTTCACATCGTTTCCCACTGAGCATAGATTTTGGGACCTTAGCTGACGGTCTGGGCTGTTTCCCTTTTCACGACGGACCTTAGCACCCGCCGTGTGTCTCCCGTGCTAGAACTTGTTGGTATTCGGAGTTTGCAACGGTTTGGTAAGTCGGGATGACCCCCTAGCCGTAACAGTGCTCTACCCCCAACAGTTATACACGAGGCTCTACCTAAATAGATTTCGAGGAGAACCAGCTATCTCCGGGCTTGATTAGCCTTTCACTCCGATCCACAGCTCATCCGCTCATTTTTCAACATAAGTCGGTTCGGTCCTCCAGTAGGTATTACCCCACCTTCAACCTGGCCATGGATAGATCGCCCGGTTTCGGGTCTAATCCTAGCGACTAAACGCCCTATTAAGACTCGCTTTCGCTACGCCTCCCCTTCTCGGTTAAGCTTGCCACTAAGATTAAGTCGCTGACCCATTATACAAAAGGTACGCAGTCACGGAACAAGTCCGCTCCTACTGCTTGTACGCATACGGTTTCAGGATCTATTTCACTCCCCTCTCCGGGGTTCTTTTCGCCTTTCCCTCACGGTACTAGTTCACTATCGGTCGATAAGTAGTATTTAGCCTTAGAGGATGGTCCCCCTATCTTCAGACAACGTTTCACGTGCATCGCCCTACTTAATACGTTCTTTTTTGATTTCGTGTACGGGGCTATCACCCTGTATCGCCAGATTTTCCAGTCTGTTCCACTATCGCAAAAGACTCGGCTACTCCCCGTTCGCTCGCCGCTACTTAGGGAATCTCAATTGATTTCTTTTCCTCGGGGTACTTAGATGTTTCAGTTCTCCCGGTTCGCTTCTCTGACCCTATGTATTCAGGTCAGGATAATCTGCTTATGCAGATTGGGTTTCCCCATTCGGAAATTCGCGGATCAAAGTTTGTTTGAAAACTCCCCGCGACTTATCGCATCCTACAACGTCCTTCTTCGCCTCTTATCGCCTAGGCATCCACCGTATGCGCTTATTCACTTGACCATATAACCCAAATACGTCTTACACGCCCTCTTGCGAGGCTTTTCGATCGCTTGAATTATATGTCAGCTGACATTTTCGCTTTTTCTGCTTGAGAACTCATTTATTTCTTTTTCTCTTCACTTGCGTGAAAAGTCTATTTCTTAAACTCGTTTGAAACTTTTAGTTCGCTTATTTTTTATGTGTTGTCTTCTATTGTTAAAATAGTTAACATCGCATAATCCATAAACTTTCTTTAGTTTACTTTACAGATTTCCAAATTGTTAAAGAGCTTATTAGTTTAATCAACTAATTCTATAAATTCTCTCCGCAAGCCGTCTGCTTGCGTTTAAAGTTTATAGAATTAATTATTAGCTAATTCGTTTTATCGAGTGATGGTGGAGCCAGGGAGGATCGAACTCCCGACCTCCTGCGTGCAAGGCAGGCGCTCTCCCAGCTGAGCTATGGCCCCATGACTGGTTTGTGGGCTTTTTACGTCCCCTTTTAAGTCTAGTCCGTTATAAAGTAATGCGTTTCTTCATCGCTTTATAGCTTACTAGTATTTTGTGCCAGACAAGGTCAATAATGTGACCATGTACGTGTAAAAGTACATGTTGCATTATTTAACGCAGGATAGCGCAAAATTGGTGGGTCTGGGTGGATTCGAACCACCGACCTCACCCTTATCAGGGGTGCGCTCTAACCAACTGAGCTACAGACCCAATTAGTGCTTTTAAGGTCAGTCTCGATTTCTTTGATCAAAATAATTTGTTGTGGATACTCATACAGCATTGCATGCTTTGTAAGGAGGTGATCCAGCCCCAGGTTCCCCTAGGGCTACCTTGTTACGACTTCACCCCAGTCATGA
>NZ_LPUF01000002.1:300000-391348 GCF_002072955.1 Methyloprofundus sedimenti
CAAAAATAAGTACTATTCTTAAATGAAACGAAAATACCAGAAAACACTTGAATTAACTTTCCATCGTCCAGTCAGCGGGAATATTAAATGGAGTGATATTGAGTCTTTATTTATTGAGCTTGGGGCAGAAATTAGTGAACGTGAAGGTTCTCGTATTGGCGTACGTCTATTTAATGATCGGAAAGTCTTTCATCGCTCACATCCTTCTCCAAATACAGATAAAGGGGCAGTAGCGAATATCCGAGAATGGTTAAGAGAAAATGAGGTGATACCATGATGAATATAATGGAAATTAATAACTATCGTGCAATAATTCAGTATGACCCCGATATTGAAATGTTTAGAGGTGAATTTGTCGGTCTAAATGGCGGAGCTGATTTTTATGCGAGCGATATAAAAGGCTTGAAAGAAGAGGGGGAAAACTCTCTTAAAGTATTTCTTGAAATGTGTGCAGAGGACGGTGTTGAGCCTCGAAAAAATTATTCAGGCAAGTTTAATGTGCGAATTCCACCTGAATTACACGCTAATATTTCAAGTGTTGCAATAGCAGAAGGGAAGAGTTTAAATCAGTGGGTTGTAGAAACATTAAGTGATGCTTCTCATTTTTAATGCGAGGGTGGGGCAGAAAAAGGCGGTAGCGGGTTAAATCTGTTATTAAACATGAATGTCTCGACCAAATTCTACTTTATTGATTAACAACCCGATCACAATATCATGCATTTTTTTAATTTTGAAAAACAAATCGCCTGTAGGCTGGGTTAGCTTATTGAGCGTTGAGAAATAACGTAACCCAGCATTTGGCGTGGTTAACATACCTTGTTAACCCTTATCTGGCTGGTATTGAAATTCAGAAAAAAATGTGCGAACTTACATACGGGCTAAATTAGAATTTTTTTACCGTTAATTTATCTAAACGTAGCAATAATGACATACTGATATCTAACATTGAATTGTTGCGTGAGGCTTTCCGTCTGACTAAACAACAGCATCCTTTTATGATTGAAGCCTGCGTTATTTTACTAGAAGGTGATTATAATTTTTCAACGGGCTGGCACTTAATAAAAAATGCACTTTTCAAAAAATATCGCTTTGAACGAGAGGTTTATCCCAGACATTAGGCAACTAGCTGGATATGGATTGAGGGTGAATGTCGAGTTAGGTTATTTCGCTACGCTCAATAAGCGAACCCGGTCTTGTATATTAAACACACCTACGTGTTTCGGTTCGCGGCCCTTAGCTCTGCGTTAGGCTTAAAAAAGGATCGCATATGTCATTTTCGAATACTCCTATTGAATCCATAACCCCTTTTCTTCCTCTCTTTGCAACACTCATTTTTATCGGGCCATTGCTTTGGGTAAGCCATCAAATTCTTATCGCACGACACCCTGATATCGGAAACGAGCGTCTGTTTCCCAGACAGCTTGCTATGCTGGTATTAACTTTTGCAGGTGTGATCGGAATTGCGCTTACACTTCCTGTCAGCGAGAGCTCTCGTAATCAGATTATCGCGCTTATTGGCCTGATAATTTCGGGTATCTTCGCCTTTTCATCCAGCACAATCTTTGCGAATCTTATGGCTGGAATCATGCTTCGCGTGACAAAACCATTCAGTACCGGAGACTTCATCAAGGTAGGAGAATATTTTGGTCGCGTTGTAGAGCGTGGATTATTAGATACAGAGATACAAACCGAGAATCGGGAATTGGTCGCGCTGCCGAATACATACATGATTACCAACCCCATTTCCGTAACCCGCAGTTCCGGCACCATTATTTCAACAACCTTATCTTTAGGATACGATATTCATCATTCAAAGGTCGAATCTCTTTTGCTGGATGCAGCTAAAGAATGTGGTCTTGAAGAACCGTTCATTCAAATCCTGGAACTTGGCAATTACTCAATCACATACAAAGTAAACGGGATGTTAACGGACGTTAAAAGCCTTTTGACCGCCCGCTCTAATCTTTGCCGTTATGTTTTAGACACCTTGCACGGAAACGGAGTTGAAATTATGTCACCTGCCTTCATGAATCAACGTCGATTGCCAGAGGATTTTAAAATCATTCCCGCCGACGAGGCCAAACAGGAACCCATAGAAAGTGTTTCCGTTGCTGAAGAAGTTGTCTTTGACAAGGCCGAGAAAGCAGAACAGACTGAAAAATTGAAGCAGCAATTCCTGGATAAAATCAAGGAGTGCAAAACAGATCTTGAAAAAGCATCAGAAGAAGACAAGGAACGGCTCGAGGAAATAATCAGGGAATCTAATGAACAACTTAAAGCCCTGGAGAAACCCCATGTTGAACCGAGCCAGGATGAACTTACCGCTGAATATATCGCTTCAGCGGACTCGGACACGAATCAGGGGGTTAGAATCGATTGATGTACTTATAATTTACCAAATTATTAACAATAACTCGGGGCAGAGTCTGAGGTATCCCCACGAATTTAGACTGCCTCCAGCTTCTCAGAATATCCTTTCAACATCGTCTGCGCTAACTCCACCTGACCGAAATATTTAAAATGTTTATTGTTGGTGCATTACAACCAGGATTTTGCACAACTATCAAGCAAAATTTCAATGAATTTAATTAGCCAAAATTTAGATTTCAGATTACTTAAGTTTCAATTATTCTATAAGGAATTGATTTTTAAATACAATAATTAACCAAATCATAGTAGTGATAAAAACTGGCATAACTGGTGCTTTCATAAAATAGTTCTCGATAAATTCGGTACAGTTCAAATTGCATTCTGTCACGATAGGGGTTTACGATGAAAATTTTTTAAAGAAATCTTGATTGGACTACTGCTCCTTACTGGTACATGGGGGTTCGTTTCCGGTGAATTCATAGTTTCTACGTGTTTTTTGTCAGCGACGCCATATACAGCAACATGGCAACACTTATCAATTAAACCATTTATGTCGTCACCTCTCTGTTGTATCTTCAAACCTTTTTTGTAAATCTGGCTCGCTTTAGAACGAAAACTCGGAGGGTAGATTGATGACTGCGCTAAAGAGATATTGTTAATTTTAATTGATCCCGGTTGTCAGGAAATGCGGTTTATCAAAGAATAACAGGGGGTCAACAGTCCTGGTAATTCCCTAACTTTTCCATATCGAATACACGCTTTTATAGAAAAAATGCGTTGAATATTCGATTTTGAAGTTGCCGCGCCCAATATAGGAGGAAATTATGCATCACAATAAATTTACATCACTTTCGACTTCCAACGTGACTATGGACAGTTCAGGCCTGGAAATGAAATACCAGCAGACAAAAATCATATTTACGATTGGGCCAGCTTCATCTCAAGATGAGGTGCTCAAGGAACTCATCAACGAACGAGTCGATATTTGCCGCATCAATATGGCGCATGCAAGCCATGATTGGACACGGAAAATCATTCAGCAGATTAAACGAGTTTGCGAGGAAACAGGCCGTCAAATAGGCATCATGATGGATATCAAAGGACCGGAAATCCGAACCGGTGATGTCGGTGAGGCTTTGTATCTTGAGAGTGGCGAACATTTTGATTTCCTGATGTCAATTCCGGTAGTCGATTCAATCCAGGACGGTATCCGTTGTATCAACGTAAACTATCCTAACCTTATCAATGATATTTCAATAGGTGATACAGTTCTAGTCGATAGCGGCTTGATTCGTTTAGAAGTCTTGGCCATGCTTGACGACAGGATTCGCTGTAAAGTTGTTATTCCAGGGCATCTAGGTAACCGTCGGCATATCAACCTCCCGGGAGTACGGGTTGGTCTTCCATCGTTAACCGAAAAAGATTATGGCGACCTTGCGATTGGTTTGGACGAAGGTATAGACTTTATTGCCTTGTCTTTTGTTCGAGATGCAGATGCCCTGCATGCTTTGCGGTCAGTGTTGACCGAACACGGATCAAAAGCCCGAATTATTGCAAAAATTGAAGACCAGCAGGCGATTTGCAATATTGAAGATATTATCGAGGCCAGCGATGGCATTATGGTTGCCAGGGGAGACTTAGGAATCGAATGTCCATATGAGGAACTACCCATAATACAACACCAAATCGTTAAGGCATGTATTAGAAAAAGCCGGCCTGTGATTGTGGCAACTCATATGCTGGAATCAATGATTACTGCACCTGTACCAACACGAGCAGAAGTAACTGATATTGCCAACGCCGTTCTTGAGAAAGCCGATGCGATTATGTTATCCGGCGAAACCACGACCGGTAAATATCCCGTTGAATGTATCAAGGTTTTTAAAAGAATTTCTAGACGCATCGAGAGCTTACATAACGATGAGCCAACTAAAGAACTTGATCTTCCGACCCCGAAGGGCAAAATGCTTCGTTCAGCAGTTTACCTTGCCAATGATATTGAGGATTGTGGGATTGTCGTTTTTTCCAGAAGCGGTTACCTGGTGCGTATGCTTTCATCGTTAAGACCAAGGGTACCGATTTATGCCTTCACTGACATTCCTGAGTTATTCAGAAATCTTTTGATTTTGTGGGGTGTTGAGCCTTTTCAAATGGATTTTTCCGATGACCCTGAAGACACTATTAAAGATGCATTTGCTTATTTAAAAAGGAAAAACTGGGTGAAAGAAGGGCAAACATTGATTGTTATCAGCAATGCTCTAGCCAAAGAAAAGATAATCGATACCTTACAAATACGTTCTGTAGAATGAGTGTCTGTGTGGGTAAAAAATTATCGAGCCGGATACGCAAACGGGATGAACTTAATTATTAAAGAAATTACATTTTAGACAGCTTGGCATGGCCGCATTTATTTGCTGCCTTAAATCAAAAGGGTCGGCCACTTTTAACATCAAGTGATACTTGTCACCTGTTAAGTAACTATACTCCGCTTCACGGTTTTGTGGATAAATCTGAATACGAAATACTGCGTTATAGCTATTGCCAAAGACTACGGCCATTACCTTCGAGCAGTGCCTTGTCTTTCACACTCAGATTTTCCACAAAATCCGTACTCAACTGCAGTTTATAGGTTAAACGATGCAAATTTACTCCCTCAACAGGGGTTATTGAAGGAGTAATTGGTGGCTTTCAGACGGCCACCTAATGGCTAGGATACCAAGCTTTTCTAGAAACTGTATTCGAAACCTGCAACAGCCATATGGTAGTTTTGACTACCAAAATTAACATGCCAAGGGGTTGTAACATTGTGATTAGGATATCCCTGAGAAGCCCCATTAGTACTCCCAAAAGTGTAACTCGAAGAATTTATAAAGAGATAACGATATTCCGCGAACAAGGAAAAGTGATTATAGACCTCAGCCCTTAGACCGACCTTGGCAGATGCGGCAAATGCTGAGCTTGATGCATTTGGATTTGTATTGAAATGATTCAATCCAGGTTCGGCAGGTGATAGCTGTTCAGATGAAGCTCCCTTGACTGACAGAGTAGCCCCACCAATTCCACCGCCAAAATATGGAATGATAATTTTTGAATAAGGTGTTTTAAAGCTGAAAATTGTATTTGCGAGAAAAACGCCTGCATTTATAGGCATTCTGATTGAAAAATCGTGCTCATTTGTAGCCAAGGGATTGACTGCATAAGCAGATGGATTGCTTCCCAAATAATAGCCCTCAATTTCTACGGCTGGGTTCAATGCCCATCCCGATTCCTCACCACCTAAGTCCCAGCCATCAAACTCGTAACCAACATGAGCACCGCCAATTGATGCCCCAGTATTTCCGGATGTTCCTTGAGCGGCCACATCAGTGTTTGCTTGGCCGTTTTGTCCAAAGGATATTCCAGTCTGCTCTATACTGGTACTTGAAAGAGACCCGCCACCACCGAGTAATCCAAGATAGACGCTTCTACCATCAGTCGATGCTTCAGCGTGACATACATTGATAAGCGAAAAGGAGCACAAAAGAACCTTCATTGGAACTCGGATAAGCGCAGTTTTGTTTTTCATTTTTATTTTCCAGTAATAGGTTTGATCAAAACATTATGTATATTGTTGCCTTAGTGAGCAGTATTATAATAATACCAAGCCCGTACACTGAGTTAGCTTATTGCGCGTAGAAAAATGACGTAATCCAGCATTTGGCGTGGTTATCATACCTTGTTCAACCTTATCTGACTGGTATTGAAATATCAGGAAAAAAGGTGGGAAATTACATACGAGCTAAATCAACAGGAGGGGCTATTTTTTTACCGTTAACTTGGCTGAACGTAGCCATAATAATTGGCCGATCTCTAATATTGAATTGTTGTGTGAAGTTTTCTGTCTGACTAAACAGTCATCATCCTTTTATGATTAGAGCCAGCGTTATTTTACCCGAACATTTACAGTGTATTTGGCGATTACCCGAAGGTGATCATAGTTGTTCAACGCACTGGCGGTTAATTAAAACGCACTTTTCAAAAATATGACTTTGAATGAGCGTGATAAGTAGCCACAAACGGAAAAAAGAATGCGGAATCTGGAAGAATTTAATCAAAGATGAATACGAAAGATATTATGGGTATTGCGACCAGGATGTTTATTAGCGGTAATAAATTTGAACGCCATTGAATCATAGGAGACCTTTTCCAGTTTACGACTGCAAATTAGTGCCGTGACATAACCGTAGAATAGTAATGAATGCAACATGGCTATAGGTGATAGGGCCTTTTTCTTTTTCCTTGATAAGGACCTGTGAGACTACCTAAGTCCAGTTGGTCAACTATATCCACAGCAAAGCGGGCTAAATAATCTGCAGATACATAATCTTGAACGCCAGGGGGAAGATATAGGGAGTATTTCGATCTATCACGATATAATAAAGTTTGCCATCTCTATTTTTTTGTCACTGCAATTTATTAGAGGCCTTATTTTATCATTTTAGGCTGTTTAATCTGGCAGACTCTTCAGCAAGTTTCATGAAAAAAGCTATACTGAAACAATAAATTTAAAATGTAAGGCGAGGAAATGAGCAAAAATAAAGTGCAGTTTCAATCAGGCTTTAGTTTAACTGATTTATTTGGTAAATTTAGTACTGAAGCTCCGCGTGTCGAGACATTATTTACGTGGTGTTAGCCTGATTATTTCAAGTACCCTGAATGCGGTTGTATATGGAATTGATTTGCGGAACGATCTTTGAACACACCAAATTGCCGTCCATAACTTGGTTTTTGGTGATACATTTGATTAGCCAAGCGAAAACAGGTTTATCCTCATTTTCATTGATGCGTCACTGACGTTTCCTGTAGTACAACATGGAGTTTAAGCACAAAATTATGCAGGTACTGAAGGAGCGAGATGACAGCAAACCCTTGGTAGGTATCATTCAGTTAGATGATGTATATTGAGGTAGTGGGTGCCGTGGAGCGGAGGTTAACGAGGACGTGGATCAGAAAATAAAGTGGCTTTTATTGCTGCTGTTCAAGTGAATGGAGAAAGGCACCCAATGACCATGAACATAAGTGTTAGTCTAATATTTTCAATCGAAAGAAATTGAATGGTGGATACAAAAGCATTTGGCTGCCGAAAAGGCAGGCTGCATACATACCAATATGATCACCGAAGGAGAGCATAATTGCGCTACTTTAAAGGAATTTACCTGGGTGAATACAGTGATTGGTAATGTAAAAACGGCAATGACTGAACTGATCACTTCGTCGGCAAAAAACACT
The DNA here is from genome assembly GCF_002072955.1 of Methyloprofundus sedimenti. Lineage (NCBI taxonomy): Bacteria > Pseudomonadati > Pseudomonadota > Gammaproteobacteria > Methylococcales > Methylococcaceae > Methyloprofundus > Methyloprofundus sedimenti. The sequence goes on from NZ_LPUF01000002.1 coordinate 307,639, forward strand.
TGCCGCGCTACCTTGCAGAATTCTGCTACCGATTTAATCAGCGCTTCCAATTAGATGACATGTTACTGCGGATGGATCATATGACTATGCGGACTCCGCCTATGCCTGGGCACCTATTGAAATTAACTGAAGGTTATGGGTAATCATAAGCATTTAGCCAATGCAATAGCAGGTTTTAAGTTTCTCGACGGAATTAAACAAACGGGCGTTCAAAGACAGGAAACTGCTTGATTAAGCCATACACCAGAGTTGATAACAGCTCAGGAAGTTATAAATATATTCGTCTATCGGCTACGAAAAACTCTAAACTATGCAACTATTCATGCCGTATTTTTTACATGCATTAACTTGTGAAGGTGAGGCTGCTTGAAGACTAGAATGCACTTCAGAGTTAAATTCACCATTGTTGAAATGATTCTAATGGAGATTTTATTAAATATGGAACTAGTTAAGATGAAAAGACAAATTATTATTGTATTTATTTATTTGTATATTTGTTCTTTTACTGTCCAAGCGACACAAGTTTTTTACGCTGATAATTGGGTGAGCCATATTTTTTATATATCAGGGACGCGTGTTTTAATTAATGAATACGGAAACGCATCTGCCGATAAGGTGATTTTATTACCGGGTGGATCTGGTATTACTCATGGTTCAACAACTGAAATTAAAGCAACTCTTAAGGGTCAAAATGAGTTGGGTGCCGCGTATGCAGCTAGAGGAAAGCAGTTGGTTTTTGTACATTTGCCATACTTCGCAGAGGGGAGAAATACTATAAAAATGGCTTCACAAGAGGTTTTAAATATTATTGATGTTGCTCTTGCTACTGGTTTTTTAAAAAAAAACTATACATTAATTGGTGGTGCAGCAGGTACGTTTATGATTTCAAGTATGTTTGATTTTAATCAGAAAGGAGAGATAACAAACCAACGGTTAATTGATAATGTAGGGCGGGTTGTTATGCTTTCAGGGCCTCATAATAACGCTCAGGAAAACAGCGATTTTCAAAGTGCTTTTATTCTGGATTTAATGGATCAATATGATTTAACTACATTAACATCATTAGACACTAGCTTGACTGTACATGATCGTTGGACTATGTATCTGGATAAGCTAATAAACGGAGGAGGGGTTAGAATTGTTATAGGCGGCAGTGACCATCTTTTATGTAAGTATGACTCTCCTTGCGACGTATCAATGCACAAGGTTACAGATGACTGGATACAGGAACTTACAAGTGAATATGACGGCACCGGATTGTATAGCATTTATGACTTACCTGATATTGTTAAGATTATCGATGGCGCTAATCACAAATTACCCTTCAATAGTTTTATAGATTTCATTATGAATTGATTGTTATGTGGTTATACGGCTGTGTAGCGATGAGGAAGCTACTTGTTATAGTGATCTCCCAAGAACTAAAACACTTCAAGGTTCTTAGGAATACAAGCGTTACCTTTTATGTCATCATATAAAATTCTATCTACGCAACTCATTGCTAACGCTTTCTTAACTAATGTCTTTTTTGAGATGTGTTTAACATACAAGGCTGGGGTATTATAACTTGCTAAACTTTATCTGGCTGGTATTGCACAATACAGGGAAAAAATGTGCACACATATGCTGGAATAGCGTAGCATTTTCCAGCATATTGCTGGTCACGGATAATGCGACTTGCTAAACACATAAAAAATAGCCCCCCCCCCTATGATGAATATCGTTACTCCTTTTTTTCAGCAATGCGCTCTAACTCCCGAAGCAACAGCATTCGTTGAAGAAGACCAAAGCATTACTTACGCCGAATTTAAATCGCGTATTGGCAAGATAGCGGCTTTTCTGCAAGCCAAACAAGTTCAGAAGCAATGCATCGCCATTGCCCTGGATCGTGGTATTAATGCTGCGTGTGCTATTTATGGGGTTTTAAGTGCAAGCGCGATTTATCTGCCTTTAGATATTAAAAATCCCGCGACACGCTTAAGCTTTATTATCCAGGATGCACAACCAGGTTATGTTATTGGGCAGGGCGAAGCGCCTGCGTGGTTAGGTAAAGCAGAAATATGGCTGGATATCGATACTCTGCTTTGCACGACAGTCAGCAAGATAACGCCAACGGTCGTCAAATCCGACGCATTAGCCGCTATTCTTTATACTTCCGGCTCTACGGGTCATCCCAAAGGCGTCGCGTTAAGTCATCAGGCGCTGGATAATTTTTCTACCTGGGCAAGACAAACCTTTGCTATTAACAGCCAGGACCGCATTGCCAGCCTTGCACCGTTTCATTTTGATCTCTCTGTTTTTGATTTGTTCACTAGCCTGGCCTCTGGCTCTAGCGTTTACTTTATACCCTCCCGCCTGAGTTTATCGCCTAGTCGTTTAACAGCCTGGCTAGCTGAAAAGCAGATTACCAGCTGGTACACCGTACCTTCTTTATTAAGCTTTATGGCTCTTAAAGGTGCTTTAGATACCACGCCAGTACCTAGTCTGAAACGCATTCTGTTTGCCGGTGAAGTTTTCCCCACGCAACACTTAATCAAACTGGCAAACTTACTTCCAGAAACCGAACTGTATAATTTGTACGGTCCAACGGAAACTAATGTGTGTTGCTATTGGCAGGTGGATCGACAGCGTTTAAATATCGAACATACTATTCCTATTGGACTAGCTGCCTGCAATGCAAAGCTGATGATAGATGCTAACACCGGCGAATTGCAGGTCAACAGTCTGAATAATTTTTCAGGCTACTGGCAACATGGCAATCTCCAGGTGCTCAGCCCTTCGACTTATGCAACTGGCGATAAAGTTTCACTCAATCAGTATGGTGAATACGACTATCACGGGCGACTGGACTGCATGTTAAAATGCTCTGGTTATCGCGTTGAACCGGCTGAAATTGAACAGTGCATTAATCAACTAGAGCTTATTGAAAGCTGCGCGGTGATTGGCATTAAAGACTCAGCCAGCGGACAACGCCCTGCAGCAGTTGTGGTCTTAATAGCAGGCGCCTCTCTGGCAGAAGCAATAAAACCTTTACGCCAGTTGCTCGCACCTTATATGCAACCGTGTAAATTTATAGTGGTGGATAGTTTACCCGTACTATCTAATGGCAAAACAGATTATCAGGCGATACAAGACTTATTTGATCAATAGCTGATCTAACCGCTCTACCTGGAAAATAAACCTTATGATTGAATATCAGCAACTTCCCCCTGGTGGCGACCTTAACGCCTCCAGACTTCGCCTGCGATATTGTGCTCAGCAAGGGCTATTCAGACATGCTGTTGCCACCGAATTCAATGGATACGGCGATGGTTTTCAAGAGCTGGTTAAAACACATTTAAGCCTGGGCAGGTACTGCCAGGATACAGGTTTAATTTTATCCCTAAATGCGCATATTTGGGGCTTAATCTTCCCGTTAATACTTTATGGTAGCGAAACACAAAAACAATTGTGGCTGCCCGCCTTATTATCGGGAGATATGATTGCTGGCCATGCAATTACCGAACCTCAAGCCGGCTCTGATGTTAATGCGCTTACAACATCAGCAGTCACAACAGAATCCGGTTTCATTTTAAACGGTCATAAACGTTTCATCACCAATACACCGATTGCTGATGCATTGCTGATTTACGCTAAACTAGAAGGCAAGCTCTCTGCATTTTTAGTTAGAAAAACGGACATCGGCGCTGATTTCAGCGATCAACCTAGCGTAACTGGCTGTGCCAGCGCCACGATGGGCGATATTATCCTGCAAAACTGTTTTATATCCTTAGACCGCCATTTAGGAAAAACAGGCGCTGGCGGCATGATGATACAAAACGCTCTGGAATTGGAAAGAGCGTTCATTTTTGCCGGGATTATCGGCATCATGCAATGGCAGTTAGCACAAGTTGTACAATTCAGCCGCAAGCGACAAAGCAATGGCGTACATTTAGGCGCGAATCAAGCGATCAGCCATAAAATTGCAGATATGCAATGCCGCCTGGATTCCTGCTTATTATGGGTGAATGAGTGTGCACGCTTAAAAGATACGGGTAAACGTATCAGCCTGGCCAGTGCGCAAACTAAATTAATCGCCAGTGAAGCTTTTTTACAATCAAGCCTGGATGCCGTGCAAATATTAGGGGCGACCGGTTTACTCAAAGAAAGTAAAATGACAGGCTTGGTTCAGGATGCCATGGCTAGTCGTTTATTTTCCGGTTCTTCGGAAATACAGAAGAATATCATTGCGGCATTAATTGGCACTGGAACGGGATTTAAGAATCAAGTACGAAAATAAACTATGCTATTGCTTAGTCAAAGCTTATAATTGTACATAATTTATGTACACAAAGGACTTCCGTTATGCTACAGGTTAAAATCACTGATTTAAGAGCTCATCTGCCTGATTTTTTGAAGAAAGTTAGTAATGGCGAACAAATTCAAATTACCAGCCATGGAAAAACTATTGCTAGAATTATTCCAGAAATTGACCAAGTAGATGCAGCAAAAAAAAGGCTGGATGCACTGCGCGGCACCATGATAGTTGGAGACATTCTGCAGCCATTAGACAACGAGTGGAGTGCCGATGCTGACAATTTGTGACACCCATGTTTTGATTTTTTGGCAAGATGCACCCAATCGCTTATCTTCAAAAGCAACGCAAGCAATAGAAAATTCATTAGCAACAAAGTCCCTGGCATGTTCCGATATTTCTTTTTGGGAGATAGCCATGTTATTCAAAGCAGGTCGCTTAAGAAATGATGTTCCTGCTGAGCAATATATGAATGACATTATCCTGGCTATGACACTCAATGTGCTGCCAGTGACACCTCAAATTGCTACCTTGTCACAACAAGGTTTATTTATCCATAAAGATCCCGCTGACCGATTAATCGCATCAACTGCAATCGTTAATAACGCGCCTTTAATATCTGCTGATACAAAGTTACAGAATATTGATGCCTTAAGCATTATTTGGTAATAATACTGCCTATTTCAAACGCTATAAAGTCCGTGTTCCAGTTTTAATGTAGCCCTGTATGGAGCTTGCGGAATACAGGGCTACAACTCCTATACAACACACTCAAGGAAAAATAATGTTTCTACGCGCTCTTTTAGCTTTTTTAATGGTTCCAGTTGTTGTTGCTGGATTTGTTCCTTTTATGCTCGCCGCCTATGACCCGTACAAAGCGAATGGAAACTATGCCGGCTTGCTGCTTCTAGGCATTGGCCTGTTCATTCTTGTGTGGTGTGTACGCGATTTTTATGTCTCTGGAAAAGGCACCCTGGCACCCTGGGATCCCCCTAAGAATCTTGTTACAACTGGATTATATCGACATGTAAGAAACCCCATGTATGTCGGCGTTTTATTGATTCTTTCCGGTTGGGCGATTATCACAGCATCACCCATTGTTTCAGGGTTTTCGCTGTTTATGTTTACAGCCTTTTACGTCAGAGTGAGACTTCATGAAGAACCCTGGGCGGAGAGAACTTTTGCTGACCAATGGCTGGATTATAAAAATAATGTACCTCGATGGATACCACAACTTAAAGGCTATTACCCTGACAAGTAATTTAAAAATGTAGCTCTTCTATAACGCCACGCTTTTGCTGTTCAAACTGCTCCGAAAATTGTTCCCAGACACCTGCTTCTCGCGCGAGTTGTTTAAAATTTTCCGAGCGGTTAGTCATTTCAGAGGCTACCAGCATTAATTCTAATTCCAGCGTAGGCATTGACTTCATTAACGATTTAACCAAATCACGGTGCACACCATTACAACCAAAATCACCTAATGACAATGCCCTGGAAAAGCTATAAAACTGCTGCATACGGTTTTCACATAAAGCGGCAAAACGCACTCTTTTTTTAGTATTTTTTAATCCTTCCATAATAGCTAAAGTGGCAACCGCTGCATTATAAAAAGCATTCTGTACGCCATGCGAAAAAATGGGGTCCACAAACCCTGCGGCATCACCGATGCAATAATAGTTCTCACGGCAGGTCTGACTTGCATAATAGGAATAATCAGGACGGTACTGTAAAGAATTTTCAATAAACCCGGCATCGCTTAATAAATCTTTTAAATAAGGTATCCGGGCGCAACTCTGTTTAAAATACGCTTCGCGCTGGACCTTATTCATACCCGCTAATTTATCAGTATGCACAATCAAACCGACACTGGTTTTCTCCCGTAAAATAATATGCCACAGCCAGCCATCATCATGAGACATCACAAAAGTCACAGGCGCCACCGTCTTTAATTCTGCATTAGAATGACTTTGACGATCCACGCCTACGTAACGTGAATTTTTGAAATAACCCCATAGCGACAAGAAATTCATTGCCGAACTAATTGTTTGCCGTGTTTCTAACTGGTGTGCCAATAAGGAACTATGTCCACTGGCATCAACAACATACTGACACTGTATGCTTCCTTCCAGATTAGGGGTTCCGCGCGTATCAGTATATGCAACAACAGGTTCAGGACCCGATAAATCAACTTTTTTGACCACGACCTGATTAAAAACCTGTGCCCCCTGCTCCTCAGAATACGCCAGTAAGAGTTGATCAAAAATATCGCGTTCTATATGTAAACCCGGACGTTTGTAACCGTAGTCGGAAAACAAAATCTGATGAATCTTGTCATTCCAGACGGTAATACCGCCGGCTTTACTGATGAAACCTTGCTGCTGAATTTTTTCTGAAACACCAAGTTGATCAGTAAATTTCCAGAAATGAGGAATTAAACTTTCTCCTACCTGATTGCGCGGAAATTCTGCACGTTCAAGTAATACTACATCCACGCCTTTTTTTGCCAGATGTGTTGCTGCACTACTCCCTGCAGGGCCGCCGCCGATAATGAGTACGGTGCATTTTGGGGGGATTGTTTGTTGCATTTTAATGTTAATTCCTCATTAGAAAGCTTACATATCACCTAAAGTGGCACCGTCTACAGGATTCTTTAGCCACTCAGCAATATCGCTACCTAAAGCTTTGGTACAACGCCCCAATAATGCACAAGTGCCTTTGTAGGCTCCCATAAAACCACCCATAGAACCACGATTCGCAGTAAATGAAAGCGTTTCCTTCCCTTTTCTTAGTAAAGTACCTTTGACTGTAACCCACTGGCCACCACGACCAGCCCAGACATTCTTGTTATATTTTGGCAGATCAACAATTTCGATTTCCAGAAAATCAGCTGAGTTAGATCTTTGCGCATCCAGATCTATTCCAGCATATTGATCTTGGGCATAACTTTGTATAAAACCAGGCAGCTTGGTTAATAATTGGCATTCATTACGTACCGCCTCCCTGACCTCCAGGTCTTTTGCAAATACCACTGGGGCGATTTTTAAAACCCCCGTCCCCGAATAACTTACAGTATCTTTGCCGATACTCGGGCTATCGTTTGACTTGTTACTTGCACATGCAACAAGGAATAAAATTAACAACATAGGCAATAGTTTAAAAAATTTCATACGCGTCTCCTGAAGATAAAATATTATCCTGAAAGACTGCCAGCCTCTGAATGGCTGACAGTCTTTCGGCTTAACATGATGGCATTGCTAATTAACTTATTTCTGAATACCTGTCACTTTATCGTGCTCAAAAACCACAATAAAGGTTTGAAAACGATTGCTCCAGTATGTCCAGGAATCCGACTCCAGCGAAGGTGTTCTGATAGCAGGCGGGTAACCGATAGCGACCTGGACAGCCAGTTTACTCATTCCTACGTTAACAGTTCCCTGCTGGATATTTTTCTGTTCCAGTGCGCTAAACTGAGATAAATTTACTTTTGTTTTAGCGAATAATTTGGCAAAAGCCTGATCAACATTCTCACTGGTATGTCTGGAAACATTTTCTATTAATAAATCTTGATTGGCGGCAATGAGCTTAACCTTAATTGACTTTGGCGTTACGTCCAGTAACTCTACTTCTGTATTAACAGCTAATAAAGTACCACGCCGATAATTGGTAGTACGGTATTTGCCTTTTTCATATTGCATCGTCACCTGAGTGTAAAATTTATCTCCTAACTGCGCACCCTCTGGTAGTTGCACTGGCTCTGGAGACATAAGCTGACAAGCTGTTAAACTAAAAAGTAGACACAGCATCATTACTTGTATTAAGCGTTGCATAATAAACTCCTTAAATTAAAACAGTTACAGTGTAACCATTCAGAATGCAGTTGAGTATGGCTTGAGTCCGCATAACTCAAGTCTACTCCCCCAAAGAAACAATAAACTTACGAAGCTATAATCTTGCTCCTGCCACGTAGTAATCCTTGCTGAAATACATTATCCTCGCGCCATAAATCACCTGCCAGAATCGCGGCAATGTCTTTTCTTATACGCACATGCCGATCCTGTTCAAAAAACAAATTTTGCATGATACCAGAACAATAAAATCGCTCTATCATTAAATACATGGTTTTGAACCCAACCTGATAAGACTCATCTCCACTGATCTGTATTTCTGGATCGGCCTCATTACTTGCCAGCAAAGCTTCATGCAATTGATCTGCGACCAACTCAGCGGTTTTCACCGCGAATAAAAATCCTGAGGAAAACACAGGATCAAGAAAACCTGCAGCATCACCGCAACAAGCAAAGCGCTGTCCAAAACGCTGCTTATTCAGATAACTAAAGTCCGCCTCCATACGCAGCTCAGATAGTACTTCTGCCCCCGCCAATAGGCTATTCATGCGCGGCGAAGCATTAATATAATGTTCAAATAATGCCTCCTGCTTTAAGCCGACAGGCGCTGTTTTTTGCACCACCAACCCGACACTCAAACGACCATCCATTAAAGGTATGCCCCATATCCAGCCTATTTCAGAAAGAAATATTTGTACATTACCCTGTGCAAAGAGCTTTTCAGCGTCAGGAGAGCTTGCCAGCTTATAGTGCTTATACAAGGCAAATTTACCCAAATGATTTATTTTATTGATACTACTTAATTTTTTACCCATTAAGGCATTACGACCAGTAGCATCAATAAAATAGCGTCCCCGATACTGCGCTTTATCAGTACCAACCTGCACTTCAAGCGCCATACATTGCACGCTAATGACTTGTTCTTGCTGATGTGCCACAACGCCATGCTTAATAGCATTATCCAACAACTTTTTATCAAATACCGAACGCTCTATTTGAAACGTACGATAAATGCCTTCAAAAGAAAAAAAAGTACTGCGCCCAGTCGCTTCATCAATAAATTCTGCACCGCCTTTTCTTAAATTGCCCTGGCTCCAGTCTATTCCTAACCTGTTCATAACCGGTTCAATCATTGGCAGCATAGACTCACCAATATGAAAACGCGGGAGCAGATCGCGTTCAAGCAGTAAAACACTATGCCCATATTGTGCTAGTAATGTAGCTGCCGTTGTACCCGCAGGACCTGCTCCGGCAATAATGACATCATAATTCTTTACGTCCAATTTCAATCTCTCTTAACTCTGAGCTGTACCTTGTTCTCTTTGCGTAATAAGGTAAAGTAAGGAGTGCGGGCTTTATAGCCTGCACATGCAATAACAATGTAAACTAACGCCTACGCCCCGTGTTAATTCAATTATCATCCCGTATAAGCGAGAAAATCAGCTTTTAAACTGGCACGCCCAGACAGGTGCTTTAATATTTAACGGCACTAAACCCACCTGCTTGTGCTGCACTGCCAGCAACAAAGGAATGACTGCCGCGGCTGGTGCAGTCTCTGCCAGCTTAAGCCATTCCGCCTGCATATCTTGCTTATACTGTTGCGCAACCTGGGGCATAGTAATCGCACCTATTGCTTGCTCAGCCTCTGAACTCAAGACAAAAGCACAGGCAAACGCCGTTTGCCCGATAGGGGGTGCCAGATATTGTGGCCATAGTTCATCATAACAGACCAACAATCGCTCACCTTTCCCTTGTTGCAATTGCGCCCATACCTCGATCAAGCCCATTGCAAAAGTATCATCAGCTGCAGCAATCGCTGTAGTAGGTGCCTGGCATTTATTTAAAATCCCCCAATAACCGGCCGTAGTATTATGTACGGAATTATGAAACTGAGTTGGAGAAAGTAGCTCGTTATCATCGGGCAGTAAACGACAAAGTGCATCAGTTACCTGTATTTCGCCCCCTAATGAGGCAAAAACCGACGCAAGGTTTTGTGGATCAGTATTCGCCTGCAAACACGCTAATTTTGCTGCAGTAATAGCCATCCGCGTGGTCATGCTTGTGCGTCTGCGTATTCCGGCCGGAATAAAGCTATTATCTATATCGCTACCAGGCAAATTGAAATGGCTGAGTAGTTCTCTATCCGGGCAACACACAACTGCAGATTTAATAAATAACTGTTTCATCATAGCGATACAACTACACTGGCATTATTGCCGCCAAAACCAAAAGAATTACTCATCGCAATTTGCAATGTCTGCGCATGTAATGGCGCCTGGATGACCTGACACTGGCAGTCATCATCAAGTTCCCGTAAACCCTGAGTACCGGGAATAAACTGTTGCTGTAATGCTATTAAAGCAATTATTGTTTCTAAGGCACCCGCTGCACCCAACGTATGCCCGGTAAGACCTTTGGTTCCGCTACATGCCAGCCTGTCTGCAAAAACACTGAACACCGCACGGCTTTCCACGCTGTCATTTATTTTTGTTCCTGTAGCGTGTAAATTCAAATAATCAATGTTGTCAGCTGTTAAACCTGCCAGCTGTAAGGCATTATTCATTGCCAGGGCAGCGCCCTTTCCTTCCGGATGCGGGGTACTCATATGATGGGCATCCGAAGACTCACCCACAGACAGTACTTTCATCGCATCGCGATTATCAGCATGCACTGTTTCTAGCACTAACAGGCCAGCGGCTTCACCAATACTGATCCCTTTCCGGTCTCTATCCATAGGGGTACAGGGCTGGTTTGAAACTAATTCCAGACTGCGGAAACCACGCAAAGTTAAGCGACATAAGGTATCAACACCGCCGACTATGACCGCGTCACAAAGCCCGCCATTAATTAAACGCTGTCCAGCAGCAATCGCTTTAGCACCTGATGAGCAGGCGGTGGAAATAGCATAACAAATACCCGTTAAGCCTAATTCCAGTTGTACAAATCGTGCCGTTGCCTGGTAAGCATGTTCAGTTACAAAATGAAAATCATCCGGCATTTTACCCGTGTCCAACAAAATTCCATAAGCCGCTTCTGTTTCATAAAGCCCCGAGGTGCTGGTGCCAATAATAACTCCGATTCGATGCGCGCCATATTTTTCTTTCGCCACTTCGACAGCATCACGACCCCCCCCTTGTTTGTCATTTAAAGCGGTTAAAGCAACTCGTGCATTGCGGCAATTATATTCTGCTAATTGATCACGAATGTCCAATAATGGCTGTTTGATTTCTCCTACATAAGCAGGAAACGGGATATTAAATAAAGATAATGGCTCCAGTCTGGACTGATTCTCTGCCAGGCATTGGTATAAAGCTTTATTGCCCATACCACAGGCACTTAAAGCCGAATAGGCTGTTATTGCCACGGGGGCGATATAAGCGTGATTATTGTCCATAAAATACAGTAGCGTAGTAGCTTGGAGTGAGGTACGAACCCTAACAGTTTATAGTTGCAAAGCGGTATAAATTTCAGGAGAAGGTGTTTTCGTTGAATCGGGGGTTGGTTTTTTAGGGTTTTGGCATATTGTGTTGTATTGGGATTCGTATTTCACCGCAACCTACCGAGCTTTAAACCAATTTGACATGTGAAAAATAACTTCGGGAATTGGCACCGCATCAACTGACTCATGTCCATCTTCTTCGATTACTTTTTCATATAAATATGTTTGGAAGTCATTAAATTTATACCAAACTTTTCTACCACTTGCTCCAGCATGTAACTCTTCCGTAACCAACCAGTCTCTGACCGCTGTAATAATTTTTATAGGTTCATCATCATGATTTTTTATATCAGACCCAGATAAGTCAGACAATGCTTTCTGATACCTATACCTTTCTTTTTCAAGAATGAGTATTTTCTTTTTCTTCCATATTCCACCTTTGAATTTTTGGCAACCATAATCAACACCTAATTCAAATGGCATATTCATTCTGTAATGTTCATTCTCACTAGTAGAAACTATTCTTGACAAATCATGTATTCCAAGCTTTGATTCTTCGATTAGATTTACAATTTTATCAATTCTACTTTCACCTGAATTTGCACTTTCTAGTGCCAGTTTTGGCATATAATTAAAATATTTTATAGTAAATACTATAGAAATGAGTAATTGCCGGAAGTCATCATCAAATGGACAATTTACAAAAATGTTTTTTTCAAACTCCTCCACTAACTACTTCTTATCTTTTGAGGTAAAAGAATCATTTCCATAACTATCTTTTTCGCGAATCTTTCCATCTTTACCATGAATATAAAATTCTGCATGTTGATTTTTGGCTACATTACGCCCCCAAACTATAGCTTCATTTTGCGTATCAAAATGCTTAGAGGCTCTTGATGCTCCTCCCTTTTTCACAGACCAGCCACCATCTGCATCTTTTACAACATGTTGCGAAATTGTTTCCATAATTTTTCTCTCTTAAAAATAACAATTAAATTAACCAATCAACTTTACCTTAGTTACTTTGCACATAACAGACTTAAGTTCTACATTTTGGCTTTTCAGCTATTTTCCCCTTTAATTTTTTTACTCGGATGTGTTGGATATAATAAACCTATTTTTTTCATTACTTCTTACTGTAATTTCTTTTCTCATCAACCCACCTTGCCTATTTGTATGAATACTATAGTAATAGCCAATACGGATGATTTCTGGAACATCCCATCCTACAGTTGTTTCAATAACCCATTCTCCATTTTGAATATTAGAAAATTCAAAGTTTCCAGTTGCATCGCATTGAGTAGATTTTTCCATGAAGGATGATTCATCGTTTATTTCTACTTCAGGTGAACCATTACGTTTTGCTAAAAAATAGAGATTATTTGGGTACATAATAACTGTGTTTCCTGCACAGGTGACCACACCGCCACCTCTCTGCCTCAAAAAAGCTTGACCAGTAACGGTATTTGAACCTTGTGTATAATCTTCTTTAGAAAACCTCAGCTTCTTATATGGTGGGAAACCTGGTTGACAGTTATAGTACCTTCCAAAACTCACTTCATCATATGTTTCAATACTTATAGTATTAGCATCTACCTTTGTTGCCCGTTTCTTAAACCATATTTCGCAGTTAGAATCCACACTTTTGCACACTTCCATTTTTCCTTGCAATACACATGGTTGATTAACTACGGATGGCTCTATTTTTACTGTTTGCCACCCAGGATAGCATCCCTGAAGAAGTGGGTAGCTAAAGGATAATAATGCAAGAAAAATCTTTTTTTTCATAAGTTTTTTGGGACAAATAAAGATAATAAAATAGTAAGAACTAAACACATAATTGATTGTATAGAGTTGTTTTTAATCCCCTAGTAATATGAGAACCAAGAAAAAATTCATTTTTTATCTGGAAAAATAACGGAATTACAAAAATGATCAGATAATTCATCAGCAGACTCGTCAAAATTATCCCATATTTCTACCTTTACTTTCCAGCTTCCACCTAGTTTTCGAGGTGATGGACTTTCTTTAAATACAAAAAGAATAGCGACTGGATTGTCGGTCTTGCCAATAATAATAGGTTCATTAGTTTCTTGAACTATTTTTATTAACTGAGATAGACTTACTTTTGCATCAGAAATATTAGTGCGTGGATTCAAGTCACAAGTGCAAAATAACAGTTAATGCAGACATAGCCTTTTATTAAAATAATTTTGCACGACTATTATCATGCATATTCCCAAGCGATTTGAACGCTGCTAACGCTCTTAGCCTTGACTGCTTAAGTTCGACAATCGGCGCTGGATAATCTCTACCTAACAGAATTCCGGCAGCCTGCAAAATCCTATCCGGCGCTTCCCACGGATTAAACAGATATTTATCCGGTAGTTTTATTAATTCCGGTACATACTGACGTGTATATTGACCCTGAGCATCAAATTTTTGACCTTGTAAGACCGGATTAAAAATACGAAAATAAGGTGCAGCATCAGCTCCGCAACCAGCTACCCATTGCCAGCTGGCGCTATTATTCGCCAGGTCGGCATCCACCAGGCTATCCCAAAACCAGCGCTCTCCCGCTTGCCAGGGCTGGAGCAGGTTTTTCACTAAAAATGAACCGACGATCATACGCACTCGATTATGCATATAACCGGTTTGCCACAATTCACGCATGCCTGCATCAACAATTGGAATACCGGTCTGGCCTTGTTGCCAGGCGATTAAGTGCGTAGTGTTTTCCTGCCAGGGAAAAGCATCAAATTTACTTTGCAGATTTTTTTCCGCTAAATCAGGGTGATGATACAACAGGTTATAGGAAAACTCGCGCCAACCCAGTTCGCTACGGAAATGCTCACTATTATCATCTTGTTGCCTGAATTCGAGTGCATGCCATGCCTGATATGGCGATAATTCGCCAAAATGCAGATAAGGCGATAAACGTGAGACAAAATGTTGCGCCGGGAAGTTTCGGCCTACTTTATAATCATTAAGACCGGAATCCAGAAATTGCTGCAAAGTTTGCCTCGCGCCCTGTTCGCCACTCTGCCACGTTGCCATTAAGGGTTGATCCCACGGTATTTTAGGTAATAACATCAGGCTCTCTATGGATTGCCCGGTATTTTCATTTACCACAAAGTCAATAGTTTCTGGTTGTGCAAGTGGTGTACGCGGAAATCTGGTGTTCAGGCAACCCTTGCGATAAAAAGGCGTGAACATCCGGTAAGGCGTGCCATCAGGCTTCAGAACATCCCACGGCTCCCAAAGCAACGATCCGTTAAAACTGTGTACAGCAATACCTTGCGCACTTAAGCTATGCTTGATGTGTGAGTCACGTTGAATACGCCATGGCTCATAGCAGCGATTCCAGTGTACTGCATTTGCCGAGTATGTCTTGACCAGTTCCAGCAAGATGGCCTCTGCATGACCGGAATAAATCTGCAATTTGTTTGCTAATGATGCATTTAAAGCCTTTAGCGAGTGGTGTAACCAGCAGCGACTGGCTGCGCCCATTTGGTAAATGCCAGCAGACTCGTCATCCAGTATGTACACGGGCAACACTTTGCCTTGCTGCACTGCGGCATATAACGCTGGATTGTCTTGTAAACGTAAGTCCTGACGGAACCAGTGGATAATCGTTTTGCTCATGAGCAATACTTGCTTAATATTGACAAAAATAAGCGCATAATCTGAGGGGTCTGAGAGCAAGTCAATGTAAAAGCTATCATCTTTATTCCGTTTATTTGATACAACGTTGACACGCTGTCTTATGTGAAAAAAGCTGCCCCAGTTTGTGCCGATGTTTTGCAAATACCTGATACAGATAATCAAATAATGGTTGTAATACAGGCCAGGCAGTCGGTACTATTAACCAGCCTAAACCAACTGCACTATAGAGCTCGCGAAACACCGGCATGCCTTTTATCAGTTCTCCGGAAACTTTCAGTCCATGAATCTCAGCCATCAGCTCAGCATGGCTTAACTGAAAGTTCTCGGGTTTAAAACTCGCTGCATTGATATCCTGAAATGCCAGCTTGCCCTGTTTATTCATACGCATTAAGCCCCTGACTTCTTGTATGCAGATCGGACAGGCACCATCATAAAACAAAATAAAGTCCGGCTTTTTCTGCGGCTTACTATAGCGGCTATCCAGCTTGTCGTCAGATGTCATTCGTTTTACTCTTTGAAAAGCGGTTGTTTCAGCATCAATATTACCCATTGTTTAATATGCCAGGATTGAGATTTACTTTCATGCCTGGCAATACAGGAGAAATGCAAATCATTAGCAGAAAACCCTGTCAGATTGCTGGCTCTATTTCAATATATATTTCATTACGGCGCAGAAACGGTAAAGTCCAGGGTGGATCATAAGCAGCAGAACGATAAGGGGAAACCTGATGGTATGCGTTGCTGATCAACCAAACTTTTAGTTGTGCAGCTTTTTCAACCATCGTTTGTTCCGATAGGCTGCCAGAATATTGCAACACGGCAACTGTTTTTTCAGGCAGTTGTTTAATCAAAACAGCTGGGTCAGTGGGTTCTGGTGCATTTGATAATGTGTACTCTGGTGGCAGTACAAATGCCATTACCCAGGATGAATCCGTTTTTTCCTGGATAACAGGTGTCGTCATACTAATCGTTTCAGATTGTGGCTCTTGTATAACGGGGGTAGTCATATCCAGCTTGAGCTTTTGCTTGTTATCACCAAAAATATATCCAGCAAGTCGCTGAAAACCTTGATTGCTTGCCTGCTTATAATCGGCGTTTACTTTAGTCTCAGCAATAATCAGCGGCGGATAATGCCTGATTTCAATCGAGTCATATTTTTTAAGCACCTGATAGTCAGGCTCTGCTGCTGTGCGTATACCAAAAACGGTGCAACCCGTTAGAAACATACTACTGATAAGCGTTATTAACTTTTTCATTGTTCAATCTCCTGAAATGACTGTAGCGATTATATTTTCCGGTAAAAGCAGCCACAGTGTATCGGGAATTATCTTACCTTGAACATTTGCTGATAACGGTCACAGTCACTGCTCCTTATGCACAACCAGGTTAACATGCGCGCTGGCGGCCCTTTTATATGGGCAATTTGCTCACGCCTCGCAGATAATCAGAAGTGACCTGTCGCATAGTGGAAAAACTGCGATAGGCCGCTTTACTGCACAGGCGTTATTTGTTGCACTACTTTTTTATCCATTTTCATGTCTTCACAGCCTGAAATCGCCAGGACTAAAATAAGACCTGAGATATATAGTATTTTGAGCATAATATTTCCTTAATCTAAATAAATTTAATGGGTGATAAACAACAATAATAAACTACTTCAAAATATCATTTAAGGCACGGCGTAAATGGCTGAACTGGAATTCAAAACCATGTTGTACCAGACGCTCGGGTAATACCTTTTGGCTGCCTAAAACGAGCTCCGACATTTCGCCCAATAAGGTTTTTAACGCGAAGGCTGGCAAAGGCAGGCAAGCGGGTCTTTGTAAAACTTCAGCTAAGGTTTTACTAAATTCCAGATTAGTCACCGGGTTAATTGCCGTTGCATTGTAGACACCTTGCATACTGCTATCATTGATCATGCTTTCGGCAATGGCAATCCAGTCTTGCAGATGAATCCAGGACATCCATTGCCGGCCGCTACCAATGCGCCCACCCAGGCCGAGCTTGAAAGGCAATAGCATCCGTTGCAATAAACCACCGTCTTTGCCTAATACCAGACCAGTACGCATTAAACAAACGCGTACATCATATTGCTGTGCCTGCAAGGCGGTTTGCTCCCAGTCAGCGCATAATTGCTGAGAAAAATCAGCAACACTGTGACTTTGTTCAGTCAGTTCAGTGTCACCCTGGTCACCATAAACCCCAATTGCTGAACCACTGATCAATAGCTGTGGCTTTTGCTGCATAGTGGCAATCCTGTCAATTAATTGCTGGGTTAATTGAATGCGGCTGTCGCGAATAATAGTTTTCTGCGCTGCTGTCCAGCGTTTATCAAAGATCGAAGCGCCAGCGAGATTGATGATAATATCGAAATGATCACTGGCAGTTAGCGCATGTAAATCGCTTAGCGGGGTAACACTATCGGCAAATAGCCTGGCAACTTTGTCTGCATTTCTACTCAGCACAGTAATCTGGTGCTTTTGGGGCAGTAATGTTTTTATCAAAGCACTGCCTATAAATCCAGTGCCGCCTGTTATCAGTATTTTCATCTCAGAACCTCTATTAATATAGCGCATAGGGCGGTTGCCTTATACGGAAAAGCGAGAAACTACGTTATTTGCTGTTGCAGATCATCAAGCTATGCCCAGGTTGCGATTATATCCTCTCCGGGGTTAATAAGGCGGCTTTTAAATTTTCCGAAAAAGCGTCTTTACCAAACCAGATATTAAGATAAGCGAGACCAATTTCAGGGTCGTTGATGGTTGCCAGTTGCGCTCCATTCAATGCCAAAGTCAAACCTTCTTTTGGATGGTAACTTAAATCATAGTAATCGCCATCTTTGACGGGTTGATAAGCCTGATTGAATTGCTCTATTGTTGCTTGCCAGACATCATATTTGCGGCCTAAATTTAATTTTAAATATTCCACTGCCGCTTCCTGAAAAGCGTTCGCAGGGATCGAGCGTTCGTAGACAAAGCGTAATCTTTTCGGCTCAGGGGATAAGACATTATTCAACTGCTCACAGGCATTGAGATACAATGCCGCATACCCCACATGAATGATCATAAACGCTTTTAATTCGCCCTGGCTACAGCGTTTTAACTGCATTTTATTTGCCATCAGCTTAGGCGGGAGGCTTTCATTAGCAAAAACTGAAATACTGCTTTGGCATATTAATAAGCCAGTGATAATTAATGTAAGCGATTTTTTACCCATAAGATGAGTCCTCCTATAACAGGGATATGTTGAAAAAAACCATTTGTACTGTCCCAGTAATCCTGATGCAATATTATTTTGCCCTCTTCATTAAAACGTAAATGGCTGATACCTATAGAGTTTACATTGCTGTGCTTACCCATAATGGTAAACTCCGTTTGCATTTTCCATTGCACAAAGACATCCTCGTCTTTTGAAAATACTTGAATTACCTCCAAGCTCATAGATTCGACTTCTTGCTGGGTTTGCTCAAGATATTTGATCAGTTCTTCACGATTATCAATCGTAACCAGCGTGTCATTAAAGTATAAAGATTCTGCATAGGTTTTAGTCACCTGGTTAGCGACATGGTTATGATTTAAATGATTATAAAGATCAGCAAAGTTTGCTACGCGGGGGTCCATTTCGGTCTCCTGTTCAGTCGCGATCAAATCCAGATATTTATTTATAGTGCTGCTCTTGTTAGAACTGCAAGCAGTGATAAACAAGAATACAACAATTAACATTACTCGCATGGTCTTAACTCCTTTGTTTGGAGTTTATTATTCAGGATAGCGTGTGAACATCGCGTGAACATTTATTTATTTATCGTTCACATGATGTTCACGCTCAATAACTTAAACTGCAACTCAAATGTTCCATCAGGATGACAGAGGTACTATATATGAATAGCGAGACAGCAGATAAATCCAGAAAAAACACTTTACTGCAGTGGTTTGACAGCAGCAAAGAGGCGGGTAGTTACGCTAATATTGATGCGATAGACTGGATGCGAGTCATTCCTTTTATTCTTATGCACTTGGCCTGTTTACTGGTTTTTGTTGTCGGCTGGAGTCCTGTTGCCTTATGGGTTGCCTTGGCTTCTTATTTATTACGCATGTTTGCCATTACCGCTTTTTATCATCGTTATTTTTCGCATAAAGCCTTTAAAACCAGCCGCGTATGTCAATTTATCTTTGGTGTCCTCGGTGCAGCAGCGACACAAAGGGGCCCTGTCTGGTGGGCAGCTAATCACCGTTACCATCACCGCTATTCGGATACCGATAAAGATACACATAGTCCGCGACACGGATTTATATGGAGTCATATGGGCTGGTTTCTGACTCTGAAACACTTTAATACTAAAACACAGTGTGTGCGTGATTTACAGAAATATCCCGAGTTACACTGGCTGGATCGTTTCGATGTAGTGGTGCCGGTTATTTATGGGATTAGCATGTGGTGCCTGGGGGCATGGCTGGAAGATTATTACCCGCAGTTGCATACCAATGGCTGGCAGTTATTCATCTGGGGCTACATTATTTCTACTGTTGTCTTGATTCATTGCACTTTGATGATTAACTCCCTGGCACATATCTACGGCAGTCAGCGCTTTGACACCGGCGATGACAGTCGTAACAATAGCTTGCTGGCATTAATTTCTCTGGGCGAAGGCTGGCATAACAATCATCATCATTATCCGGTATCTGCAAAACAGGGCTTTTACTGGTGGGAAATTGATATTAGTTATTATTTATTACGCTTAATGGCGTTGCTGGGTCTGATTTGGGATTTAAAGGAAGTCCCTGCTCACCGACTAACAAGTAAACGTTTACCAGAGAATAAAATATGAAAATTGCAATCGTAGGTAGTGGTATATCCGGTCTCTATGCGGCATATTATCTAAGTAAACAACATGATGTAACCTTGTATGAGGCCAATGCTTATCTAGGCGGTCATACTGACACGCATCACTTAATGTTAAACGATCGCAGCTATGCGGTGGATACCGGATTTATTGTTTTTAACGAACATAATTATCTGAACTTCTGCCGTTTTATTAAGCAACTGGGCGTAGATTCGCAGGCGACTGATATGACTTTCAGTGTCAGCGACAAGATAAGTGGCCTGGAATATAATGCGACGACCCTGGATAAGTTATTTTGCCAGCGCAAGAATTTACTCAGCCCACGATTTTATCGCATGGTCTGGGATATTATTCGATTTTATAAACAAGCCCCTGCGCTTTTGCACAGCGAAGATGATCAGCAAACCATCGGCGCCTATCTGCATAGCCATCATTATAGCCAGACCTTTATTGACGACCACATATTGCCTATGGCATGTGCTTTGTGGTCCGGACCAGCGCATATTTTGCAACAGTTTCCGGCCCGCTATCTAGTCGCTTTTTTAAATAATCATCAAATGCTGCAGGTTGATGAGCGCCCGCAGTGGCGCACGATTAAAGGTGGGTCAGATAGTTATGTGCAGGCGTTTAGCAAACATTTCAAAGGACAGGTGCGTTTGCATACACCGGTAGAAATTATCAGTCGCAGCAAAAACAGTGTCAGTATCAGCACGGCAAAAGACCATAAAAGCTATGATCAAGTCATTATGGCGTGTCATAGCGATCAGGCTTTAGCTTTATTATCTGACCCGACGCCAGCAGAAATGCAAATATTAGGTGCAATCACCTATCAGGATAATCAAGTTGCCCTGCATACCGATGCACGGCTATTGCCCAAACACCCTAAAGCCTGGGCCAGCTGGAATGCATTGAAGCTGGATCAACAACATAGCCAATGTACGGTGAGTTATTATATGAACCTGTTGCAAGATATTGATTGCCCGGAGCCGTTAATTGTCACTTTAAATTGTAATGACAAGATCGATCCACAAACAATTCTTGTAAAGCGCAATTACCATCACCCCGTGTATACCCCTCAAAGTCTGGCGGCACAGAAGCGGCGGCATGAAATTAACGGTCACAACCGGACTTATTATGTCGGTGCATACTGGGGATGGGGATTTCATGAAGATGGCGCCAAGAGTGCACAGGATGTAGTTGACAGTATACTCGCTGATTATGACTAACTTACACAGCCGTTTACTGGTCGGTACGGTGCGCCACCGCCGCTTTAGTCCAAAAAAGCATAATTTTTGCTATCCGCTATTTATGAGTCTGATTGACCTGGATGAGCTGGATCAAGTAATTGCCACCAGCCGATGGTGGTCAAAAGAACGCTTTAATCTGGTCAGTTTTTATCGGCGTGATTATATAGGTAAGCCGGGGCAGACTATCAAGTTTGCTGTGCATGAAAAAATCAAACAGCAGACCGGTAAGGATTTTAGCGGGCGCATTTGCTTATTAACTAATTTACGCTACCTGGGGTTTGGTTTTAATTCAGTCAGTTTTTATCTGTGCTATGCAAGCGGGGCTAATAATCCTGACTATATACTCTCCGAAATCACCAACACACCATGGAATGAACGTCACTGTTATGTACTGGACTGTCTTGCTGCGCCTAATAAACAGGGTAAATATGCTTTTCGCTTTACTAAACAATTTCATGTTTCGCCTTTTATGCCGATGAATATTGAATATTTCTGGCACTTTAATCTGCAGCATGAGTCAACCACCGTGCACATGACACTGTTACAAGACCAGCAACGTTGTTTTGATGCCACACTGCAATTACAAAGTGTCGCTATTAACCCGCAGACTTTACGCGCTATACCGTTACACTTTCCCTTTATGACCTTGAGCGTAGTCTTTGGTATTTACTGGCAGGCTTTGCGTTTGTGGCTTAAGCGCTTGCCTGTATTTGACCACCCCGCAAACTAACTAATACGAGGAATCAATATGAATGCATCAGTAGAACCGTTAACAAAACCTGCCAGCCGACTGGATTTATTCTTGCGACGCTCCTTGCTGGAAAAGCTGACAAAAATTGAACATGTTCGTTTAAGTATTAATGACCCGATTGGTTATTACGAATTTGGTTCGGATTTAGCAAGCGATCTTAGCGCGAGTATCGTGGTCACCGATCTGGCATTTTATCGTAAATTAGCCTTGGGTGGCTCTATTGGTGCCGCCGAAGCCTATATGGATAAACTCTGGACGGCAAATGATTTAACTAAAGTAATTCAGATCATGGTGCGTAACCGTGATTTGCTGGACAGTATAGAGGGTGGCTTTGCCACTCTGGCGAACAAGATGCTGACTTTCTGGCATGAAAAAAATCAGAATACCACAACCGGTAGCCGGAAAAATATCGCGGCACATTATGATTTAGGTAATGATTTTTTTGCTTTATTTCTTGATCAACATGGCATGTATTCAGCAGGTACTTTTTATAGCCCGGATATGACGCTGGAAGACGCCTCTACAGCAAAACTGGAACGTATCTGTCAAAAACTGGATTTACAGTCAAGCGATCATCTTATTGAAATAGGTACCGGCTGGGGTGGTTTTGCTGCTTACGCCGCTAAAAATTACGCTTGTAAGATCACCACCACGACCATTTCTGTGGAACAGTTTAATGCCGCCCAGCAACGTATGTTAAGGGAAGGTGTTGCTGATAAGGTCACCGTCATCATGCAGGATTATCGCGAGTTACAAGGTCAGTATGACAAGCTGGTGTCGATAGAAATGATTGAGGCCGTTGGTCAGCAATTTTTAGATACTTATATGCATAAGTGCGCCAGCCTTTTAAAACCGCAGGGACTGGCTTTGATTCAGGCGATTACCATCGAAGATCATCGTTATCAGCAAGCCTTGAACAGCGTCGATTTTATTCAACGCTATATATTTCCTGGCAGTTTTATACCGTCAGTCAGCGCCATTGTTAACAGCAGCGCCACTCAAAGTGATATGCGTTTGCTTAATCTGGAAGATCAAGGTGCGAGTTATGCACTGACCTTAAATCATTGGCGTCAGCGTTTTATGAGCCGTCTTAAAACAGTCAGGCAACAAGACTATAGCGAAGAATTTATTCGCATGTGGGAGTTTTACCTGTGTTATTGCGAAGGTGGATTTCTGGAAAAATCGACCTCCAGTGTGCAGTTGATGTTTGCCAAACCAGGCAACCGACGTAAGCAGTGGTTACCCCATAATGCAGCGTAAAAATTTAATCAACCTGCTCTGGCTGCAGGGCTTGTGGTTTGTGGCCGTGATTGGTGCGGCATCAGGCCTTGTCTGGCCTGCATTTGTGATGCTTAATGCTTTTATCGTTTGGCAACTACACCCGGCAAATCATATACAAGGCGATTTTCCCCTGGTGTTAGTCGCTTTATTGATCGGTTTTATATTAGATAGTAGCTGGATAAGCTTAGGCCTGATTCAGTTTTCAAGCCCCAATACGATTAACAACCTGGCACCTTTGTGGATACTTTTATTATGGGTGGGGCTGGCATTGACGCTTAATCATTCATTAGCCTGGTTACAGCATAGACTTGGGCTTGCGGCAGTATGCAGCGCAATTAGCAGTCCACTTTCTTATTTAGGTGCTGAGCGTTTGGGTGCATTACAGTTTAACGATCATTTCTGGTCAGGTTTTTTCTGTATTGCAACAAGCTGGGCGATAGTCGTGCCGTTTTTATTGTGGCTGGCGCGTAATTTACGCAGCTCAAATGCAATGTAGTTGCTTAGCTTTTGACTTCAAGATCCTAAGGAGATGTTTTAATGACTGAATTAATCATCGTAGCCATGCTTGCCAGCCTTGCTATGTTTATCGCCTGGCTTTGGCAGCAACACACTAAAAACGCAGGTATTGTCGATGTCATCTGGGCATTCGGCATGATGCTCGCAGGGCCTTATTATGCTTTTACAGGCTCAGCTCCCTCAGGATTACAATCCGTTTTGGCCGCGCTAACGTTTGCCTGGTTTTTACGTTTAGGTTGGCATTTGCTAAAACGCTTTAAAGTAGAACAGGAAGATGGGCGCTATCAAACCCTGCGTAAAACACTGGGCAATTATTCAGGTCCTGGATTTTTTGTGTTCTTTCAAGTGCAAGCCGGATTTATCTGGGGATTATCCCTGCCTTTCTGGGCTGTTGCGCAAAATACAACGCCTAATACCTTAGCCATCAGTAGTGGCTTATTGCTCGCGTTAATTGCTCTGTGGGGAGAAAGTAGGGCCGATCAACAACTCGCCGAATTTAGAACGCAACTGGAAAATAGAGGACAT
Source organism: Methyloprofundus sedimenti (assembly GCF_002072955.1). Lineage (NCBI taxonomy): Bacteria > Pseudomonadati > Pseudomonadota > Gammaproteobacteria > Methylococcales > Methylococcaceae > Methyloprofundus > Methyloprofundus sedimenti. The sequence continues at coordinate 332,046 of NZ_LPUF01000002.1, forward strand.
ACTTGTCGCCAGGGCTGGTGGCGCTATTCACGTCATCCCAATTACTTTTTTGAATGGCTGCACTGGTTTGTTTATCCCTTGCTGGGCTGGGGCAGCGAATATCAGTTGCAGCTTTGCCTAGCACCGCTGGTTATGTTTGCTTTTTTATATTTTTTGACCGGCATTCCTTATACCGAACGCCAGGCTTTATTAAGTCGTGGTGAGGATTACCGCCATTATCAACAAACAACATCCGCATTTTTTCCGTGGCCACCACGCAATAAACAAGATTGAAGGAGATAGATCATGCAACTGATTACGCTTGCAGAACAGCAAAAATTACCCGATTATTTTATTCGTTTAGGCATACGACAATTATTAAAAGTGCGTTTGCGTGATGAATTTGATCGGGATGTTGAACGGCAGAGTGAGCGTTATCGCACCTTGCTTGATGAGCTGCGTGAGAGCCCCATTGCCATTGCAACCGCTGCTGCCAATGAGCAGCATTATGAAGTGCCGGCCGGTTTTTTTCGCCTGGCTTTAGGTGAACACCTGAAGTATTCTTCCTGTTACTGGGATGAGTACACCGAAAATCTGAATCAGGCTGAAGCAAAAATGCTGGCATTGTATCTGCAAAGAGCTGAATTAAACGATAATCAGGACATTCTGGAATTAGGTTGCGGCTGGGGTTCATTGACCTTATTTATGGCTAAAAATCTGCCAAATAGCCGTATTACTGCCGTGTCTAATTCGCATTCGCAGCGCGATTACATTATGCAACAAGCTCAGGAACGAGGGCTTGGCAATATCGAAGTGATCACCTGTGATGTTAATCAGCTGGAACTGAACCGCGAATTTGACCGCATCGTCTCTATCGAAATGTTTGAACATATGCGTAATTATGCGCATCTTCTGAGCCGGATAGGCCACTGGCTGAGACCGCAAGGTAAATTATTTGTGCATTTATTCTGTCATCGCTATCTCGCTTACCCGTTTGAAACCGAAGGCGATGATAATTGGATGGGGCGTTACTTCTTTACTGGTGGATTGATGCCCGCGCGTGATACCTTATTGCATTTCCAGCAGCATTTAAAGATAGAATGCCAATGGGACTTATCCGGCGTACACTACCAAAAAACCGCCGAAGCCTGGTTACAAAATACTGACCAGCATCAACAGGCAATAATAGCGCTATTTAGTGAACGCTATGGTCCGAGGGAGGCGAAATTATGGCTGCAACGCTGGCGTATTTTCTTTATGTCCTGCGCCGAACTATTTGGCTATCACCAGGGCAATGAATGGCTGGTGGCACATTACCGTTTTCGCAAGGCTTAATCACAATGAGTAAGAATGGGTTGCAGTACAAACTGATCAAGGTATTTTTATTGCAAATTATTCTGATCAGCGCTGCCACGCTGTTTGGCGTATTTGCTGCGGCAAAAGTCGTCGAGGATGTGTTGTTACAATCGGCCCTGGAAGGTGAAGCCGCTTATTTCTGGAAGCTATATCAACATGACACGGATTATCCCAGACCGAATACGTTGAATATGACTGGGTATCTGGCTGTCGGTGCTGATTTTTCCGAAGTGCCTGAGGCATTGCGCCATCTACAACCGGGTTATACACGTGTCGATTTTGCAGGTCGCCAGCCTATCGTTTATGTGGAAGATTTAAACGCTGCTCGCCTGTTTCTGGTTTTTGATGAAGAACAAGTAGCCAATCTGGCTTTTTATTTTGGCATTGTGCCTTTAAGCCTGGTGTTGATACTGATTTATTTATTTGCCTGGCTCGCCTACCGACAAACGCATCAGGCGATCTCTCCAATCATCAAGTTAGCTCGTCAGGTGGAACAGTTTAATTTTCGGGAACAAAGTCTTGATAAACTTGACCTGACTAGTCTGCCTGAATCTGCCGACAGTGAAGTGCTTACTCTGATTGATGCGCTGATTCATTTTACCCAAAAAATAGATGCTTTTATTGAACGTGAGCGCAATTTTACCCGCGATGCCAGCCATGAGTTGCGCACTCCATTGGCGGTGATCAAAAGTTCTCTGGCCTTATTAGAAAAACGTACAGATTTTCTGCCGAATGAAAATAAGGCAGTGGTTTTAATAGCGCGGACAGTGCGTGACATGGAAAGCCTGATTGAGACTTTATTACTTTTAGCACGCGAGGAATCTTCTCCCTTACCGGAAGAAAATATTATCGTTAATGATCTGCTGAAAACATTAATTGAACAACTGCAACGCACTATCAATAAGCCACAGATACAGATCATTATTGAGGAAAATCAATTGCTCGTTATCAAAGCACCGGAAAAAGTACTGAGTATTTTACTGACCAATATCTTGAAGAATGCCTTTAGTTACACTGAAAAAGGACAGATTCTGATTAGCATTGACACGCTTCAGCTCAATATCTGTGATAGTGGGGTCGGCATTCCCGCGGATAAGCTGCAAAAAGTTTTTGATTCATTTTATCGGGTCAGCTGCGATAACAAGGGACATGGATTAGGTCTGGCAATAGTCAAGCGTTTGTGTGATCGTTTTGGCTGGTCTCTGAAAGTACATAGCAAACTCAATGAAGGTACCTGTGTGAGTGTCATCTTTAGTGGAAACAGGAAGAATTCTTAACTGGATGACATCTGATCAGGCTTATATTGCGATGAATATTTGAAACACCTCAAACCACTGATTTATAAAAATTATTTTCAAAAAAACAGGTGCAAAGCGATTAGACTGAAGAAACTTTAATAATTATAAAAATAAATGCCTGGGATTAAAACACCCATTATGAGGAAGTTAAAATGATACGTATTGTCTATACCAGTACTGCAGTTAAAGATTTAAAAACCGAAGATTTGCTGCAAATTTTAAAGTCTTGCCGGAAAAATAATAGCGCTAACGATATAACCGGCATTCTACTTTACTCCAAGCGCACTTTTTTTCAGGCGTTAGAGGGAGAAGAAGAACAGCTTATAGCGTTATTTGAAAAGATAAAAAAAGATCCTCGACACAAAGACGTCACCCTGATTGAAAAAAAAACTATCAGTGAGAGAGAATTTCCTTATTGGAACATGGGCTTTCAAAAACTCGATCAGATGGATTTTAAAAACCTTGAAGGCATAGATGAATTTTCCGAAGAGGATTTTAATCCAGCCGGCTTTTTAGCCCATAAAGCCATTATTTCACCCTTAATCAAAATGCTGAAAGGTAAGTTGATCGATCAGGTCAAAGAGGTCTCACATGAAGAATTGCCGATAAAACATGATGATCCTTTTATCAGTATGTTGCACCGCACAATTCGAGTCGCAGTAAAATTTATGGCTCTGCTGATGGTCGGGGTGATTATTATCGGAGTTCTGGATGTCATGCATGTGATTTATGAAAAAGTGATTTCACCTCCCTTTTTGTTCCTGTCTATTAATGACCTTTTAGCAACCTTTGGTGCCTTTCTTGCCGTGCTGATTGCAATTGAAATATTTATCAATATTACACTTTATATACGCAGTGATGTGATACCGGTAAAACTGGTGGTAGCAACTGCTTTAATGGCTATATCCCGAAAAGTTATTGTTTTTGACTTTAAACAGCTTGAGCCTGAATATATCGCAGCAACATCGCTGGTTGTATTGGCTTTAGGCGTGACGTATTGGCTTATTGACAAAAAAGATTTGCCATAATACTGCAGGCTCGATGCAGACTAACATCCTATTATCGTGTTAGCGCATCAAACTTTCAAGTGTTCTTAAGTCCATATTCTTTTATGAGCATACAAAATAATTTATTAACATTACATTTCAAAAGGTTCTTATGATTGATGATCAACATAAAATAAAAGTAGGTATTAGCAGTTGCCTGTTAGGTAATGAAGTCCGTTATGATGGCGGGCATAAGAGTAATGACTATATTCGGAAAACCTTATGTCAGTATTTCGAATTCAAGCCTTTTTGCCCTGAACTGGAAAGCGGTATGGGTGTTCCCCGCCCCCCTATTCAACTAAGACACACGGAGCAAGGTATCCGTTGTGTAGGTATCAAAGATCATAAGCTGGACGTCACCGAACAATTGCAATCGTGCAATCATATGCAGGATCACTGGTTGAAAGATTTGTATGGTTATATATTAAAAAAAGACTCTCCTAGTTGTGGTATGGAGAGGGTTAAAGTCTACCGAAATGAATATCCGGATCGTAGTGGCACAGGTATATTTGCGCAATACCTTAAAGATCACTATCCCTTATTGCCGATAGAAGAGGAAGGACGCTTAGGCGATGCCAAGTTACGTGAAAATTTTATTCAACGTGTGTATGTTTATTATCGCTGGAAACAGTTCAGCCTGGAAACAGTAACTCCAAACCGGCTACAGGTCTTTCACTCACAGCATAAGTTGATTGCCATGAGTCATGAGCAAAATATGGCCAAAAGTTTAGGGCAGCTGGTAGCCAGTGCCAATAAACAAAATATTGGAGATGTTACGCAAAATTATATACTTTGGTTGATGCGCTGCCTGAAAATTACTGCTACTCGAGGTAATCATGTCAACACCCTGCAACATATTCAGGGTTATCTGAAAAAAACACTGGAAACTGATGATAAAGCTGAATTGATAGAAACAATTGAACGTTATCGCTTGGGGCAATTGCCACTGATTGTACCTATTACCTTACTACGCCATCATTTTCGTAAACAGCCGGATCCGTTTATTGACCAATCCTATTATATGAATCCTTATCCGCAAGAGTTAGCAGTATTAAATGATATTTAGTTATTCAATTTAAATCACATAGCGAGTATTCAGTAATGATAAAAATGTTAAAAAATGAATTTGATTCAAGAACAGAAACATTAACCCACTATCCACACATTAATGAAATATTCTTTATGACACTTATAGTGCTTTGTTTTATCGGGGATTTACTAGGAGATGTTTCTGGCCGGGGCGCTATTTTTTACTGGATATTTATGGTGCCTGTTTTTTTCCTAATCACGCTGGTTAAAGAAAAAGCCAGGGAGTTGAAAACAGGGCGGATTATAGAAGACTTTATGCGCACCAGTTTTTTATACTGGCTAAGTGCATTGATCTCCATCTTACTGGTCATGTTTCTCTGGCATGCAGACGCCTTAAATGCTGTATCAGCATCACTTGCAAGCCATGTGATAGTTGCTCAAACCATGTTTTTGCTGGGTACAATAGCTGGCGTGCGCTTTTATCTTATCGGTCTTTTCCTGTTTTTAACAGCCGGTATAACAACACAATTTGAAGGCGTTTTTGGTTTTACGATTCTAATTGCTTTGCCCATTATTTTCTTTGGTTTTTACTATGACAAGCATAAATCGACAGCGACAGCGGTTTAGCTAGTCTTAGTGCATGATATTGAAGGATTTATTATTAACTGCTGGATTAATTTAATAATGGGTGGTTTCAACTCTGAAGTGCACTTCCAGTAATCAAGCTACTTCAGGTCCAGTATTATTAATAAATACAGTCGTTTGAATCACATATGTTGCAGATAAACAAATGCATTTCATAACTAATAGCTTGATAAAATTTTTCTTCACTAGCTTACTTCTACTGAATGAAATCGGGCTCAATAATGCTCTGACTATACAATGAATCTGGCTGCATTATCTCAATAATTTTTCTGTCAAAATATAATAAATTCCTTCCTTTATTTTCTTTGCTGAGTTAAGATTTTTTACTATTCAACTGAAATAAATTATTAATAAGCATTTGATTTATGTAATGATTATTCTGGAGCATTGGTTATATGTATCGGTTTGAATTGAGAAAATCGGTGACAGGCGATGCCGGTATCAAAATTGCGCAACCTATTAGCCGTGTTTTCGGTTATGTTGCTCTTGATTTTTTTGAAAATTACCCGAAATGGGCTTTAGAAGTTATCGAATTTAAAGCCATCAACAGCAACCCCATGCAAGTAGGGGCACTAGCAAGGCAAACTCGAATTGAGCAAGGCCAGAAAGCGGAAACAACCTTTGAAGTCGAAGCACTACAAAACAATGAGTTACTGGTTTTAAGTGGGCTTTCTGCACCTTTTAAAAACAGCTATCATTTTCAGTCTGTCCATCATGATGAGGCCACATTATTAACTTTTTCTGTAGAAATCATGCAAATTGAAGTATATATGCGGCCTTTTATTAAATTGATAAGTGCCGCTATTGAAGAAGGCGCTCATAATACTGTGGAAAATATTAAAATGTTACTCGAAACTGAGGTAGCAACTGAAAGCAAGTAAGATATATATGCTAATTTTCAATAATAGCTCAATAATTTGATTTAAATAATAACGTATTTAGTTTCTACTCATTGGAGCACAAGTATGACTTTTATTGCTGAAAAAGATCCCGGGCTTATTCCGCAAATTCTCTCTGTTATTTTGGATGAATGCGTTAATGGCGTTACCCTGGCGGACCCTGATGAGGAAGATATGCCCATCGTTTATGCAAATAAAGCATTTGAACACATGACCGGGTATAGCCAGGATGAAGTGATTGGTCGCAATTGTCGGTTTTTGCAAGGCGACGACCGACATCAGGAGGCAATAAATCAACTAACAGAAGCCCTTAAAGAAAAAAAAGAGCAGGTGGTTACCTTGCGTAATTATAAGAAAAATGGCGAATTATTTTATAACCGGCTGAAGATAACACCGTTGTTTGATCGTAAGGGGCAGGTAATTTATTTTCTTGGCATACAATACGATGTCAGCGACCAGCTTAAAGCTGAGCAGGAAATTGATGCGCTTAATATCCGCCTGAATCAGCAGTAAAATAGCTGAGTTAATAAGCCAGGACTTATGACTCTTAATTTATTTCAGTTCATCACGGCATATCAATCAACTGCCTTATTTTTCAGCACTTATAAATGCCAGCCATGAAAACTTCTGAATCTATATTGCAAGCAACTAACCCGAATATACAAAATAGCGAAGGACTATTCTTTAATGAGATTTTTTTGATTATCGCCTTGATTAGTTTTGTTATTTTGTTATTTATGGAAGGATTTAAGCCTTACCGCCGTTTTGAGCATAAAGTGGCTAAAAATTCTATTGCAACCAACACTAGCGCTTTTCTCTTTAATAATCTCATTTTAACGGCACTAAGGGCTTTATCCTTGTTTTTTATTGCCCAACAGTTTGCTAATGTCGGTATTTTAAATACCATGCAAAATGGCCCCGTAAAATGGTTGCTTACTTTTCTCTTATATGACCTGACTATTTATCTTTGGCATTTTGCAAGCCATAAATATGAATTTTTATGGCGTATTCATAAAATTCATCACAGCGATAAAGCCTTTAATGTAACAACTGGCTTTCGTTTCCATATATTCGATCTGTTTCTGGAAATTATTTTAAAATGCATTTTTGTCATAGTGATAGGTGTCAATGCTTATTTAGTTCTTGCAATTGAGTTGCTTGAAATGTCATTTATCTTCTTTCATCACTCTAATTTATCATTTGCGCAAGAAAGCATTATTTCCCGGTTTATTATTACGTCATCACTACATCGCACCCATCATTCTACTCTACGTAGTGAGCATGATAGTAACTATGGCATTGTGTTGTCTATTTGGGATCAGTTATTTGGAACTCGGAAAGAAGTTGTTCCTAAAAAGATAGGCCTGGATCTTATAGAAGCAGAGAACTTGATTCAATTATTCTTTCTTGCATTTCTTACAGAAAAGCAAATGAAAAATCTATTGCATCTAATTCCTAGGGGGAAAAGATAAGCAATGTGCTTGAATTGGATAGCACAGTTTTAATACTTGATTAATCAAGCCTGAATGTTTTTTTGCTAGATGATCACTGTGATTTAAGCAACTACACTCTATCAGGTTTGATCAATATAGGGCACAATAAAAAGCCCAATATCACACCACAGCTTACCACTTTAGCCAAAGTCTGTAACATTGATGTCTGGGCAAGAATCAAACAGCCAAAGACCAACGCACTGGTCAGCATGGATGCGGCCATCGCCTGATAAGTCATGGTCAAATGACCACTGCGGTTTTCCTGATAGAAAATACCATAATCAACACAGATTGCGACGGCTAATAAGAACCCCACTAAGTGTAAAAAGCTAATAGCTTCCCCGGTCCATGCCCAAAGAGCTAAAATCATTAAGGCCGCTAAAAATGCTGGCGATAGCGTTTGCATGGTAAGCACCAGGCTTTTATAGCGTAACCATAACAATAATGTAATTAAAACCAATCCTGATAGTAAAGTGATTTCAGCACGATGCTGATAATCTATCGCCATATGATTCAGCATATCGCGTTGACTAAAATACTGTACATGCTGTAAATCTGCCAGGGCGCGTTGTATGGCTTCCGGCTTATGTTCGCTAAGCCAGATAATTAACAAAGTCCTGTGATCAGCAACAACAATTTGATTACTGATTAATTTAGCAATAGGTGATTGTAAAACCTGTTCCAACGTCAAGGTCTCGTTCTGCGTGTAATCCAGTTCGCCTAAACGGCGTATTGACAGGCCATGAGCTTGCAAGGCACTCCGCCAGGATTTGCGCTGTTCTTCATTTAAAGAGTTTAATAATAACTTTTGGTTTACTAGCTGCTGTTGCGCGGATAAAAGCCAGGGGTAAAGCCCAAAATAATCGTCTAAATCTCCCGCTTTTTTTATGACATCCAGTCGCTGATAAACCTGTTCGGCGTTTTGCAATGTCTGTTCAACTGTTTCACCACTGACTAGCACAAAACGTCCGGGCTCCACGCTGATGATACGTTCCCGAATTTTTTTATCGGTTAGCTTTAAATAATCCAGTTCTGGCGTTAATTGTTGTAAATCCTGCATCCATTGTAAACGGTCTAATTGCAAAGCTCCGATGACTGACAATAGCACCACTCCAGCTAACAGGCCCAGTCGGTAACGCTGACAAAACATGGGCCAAAAAACAATAAATCGTGAGGGTTTAATATTTTTTGCTTCCCCGGTCATCAGTCGCGGAAATAAATAGCGGGTTAAAAACAGAGAGACAATAATTCCGGTTCCGGTGTATACAGCAACTTGTTGAAAGCCCGGATAACCTGACAACCCTAACGCAACATACCCAATTAACGTAGTTAGCGCGCCCATTAACAAGCTGGGAAAAATCTTCTTTATCACCTTAATTCGCTGCGCCTGCTGTAATCCCTGCGCATGAACCAAGGCGTGAATAGGATAGTCAATGCAAACGCCTATTAAGGTAGAGCCGATGGCAATAGTCATACCATGCACTGAACCAAAGATAAAGTTAGTCACTAACACAGCAACAGACATTACCGTTATCAGTAAAGAAAACACCCAGAACAAAACTCGAAATGAACGAAAAATAAACAGAAATAACAGCATGAGAGCAAGTGAAGAGAAAATGCTTATAAATCTGACATCATCCTCAATCATGGTCTGAGTTGCTACAGCAAATAACGGGACACCGGTCATATCTAGCTGATAATGATAGCCCGTTGCTTCAGTGGCAAAAGAATCCTTAATCTGTTGCTGAATTTCTCGCTGTTCTGGTACATCCATGCCCGACATTTGTGTTTCCAATATAAAATTAGCGTACTGTGAATGTCTGAATGTCTGGTTTTGTAACTGTGTTGCGAAGGTTTTAAATCCATTTAAAGATAAAAGCAAAGGGTCTTGTACTGCTATTTTTTTAATTAACTGTCCCTGCGGAGAGAGTAATGCTTGTTTTAAACCCGCAGCTCGTGCTAACAAAGCTGTCTCGGTGAATATTTCTGCTAAATCCTGCCCGGGATTTCGGCTATATAACTGCGCTCCATGTTTAGCATATACGCTGGACAAAGCCTCTAAAGCGCCTCTTTTTTCATCAGTTGTCCAGACATCAACTACGCCGGAAATAGACTTTAAATATTTTAGCCAGAGCTCAATAAAGACGGCAGAAACTTGCTGCCCTTCTCCTGCATCAACCGAGAGAATATAGCGCCGGGATAATGCACCGGACTGTATTTCACTGGCCAATAAAATTTCTTCGGCATTATCACCCGCAATAACAAAAGCGGAAATGTCGGTCTTAAATTGGGTGGTAAAAACAGCCAGGCAAACCAGCAGTGGTATACACAGGAAAAAAGATAAGGAAACTAAAGCAGGACGCACGCTTAATGATTTTTGAGTGTCTGTAATAAATTCAGCAAATTATGCTGGATCTCTAATCCCTGTTGCGGCTGGCTTAAATCATACTGACTGCGATCACCATCAGGCAAAATAACTTCCATATTATTCGCCGCCTGTTCATTCAAACCTTGCATAATAATTTTCAGTGGCGCTTCATCTTCAGCGTATTCTTTTGCCGTCATTTCTAACTTCCAGGATGACTTCGAGGTGATAAATTTCAGCAAATACTGCTGGCGTAAAGAAACCAGATTACCCGTTAGCATCGCTTTAAATGCAACCAGGCTAGCCATCATCGGGTTGCTTTCATCTAACTGTAGTTGATGAAAGGTCTGAGTAACAGGTTTATAGTATGTCAACAAACGTCCCTCGGCAGCCATCATCTCAATCTCTGGTTTTAATTGCTGCTTAAGTAGGGTATTGGGACTTGCCGCGTATAAAAAGCCACTGCCTTGCCAATCCTCATCAAATAAGCCCATGTAGCGCGTTTCTTGATAGGCTATTTGCACAGCAAGTTCTGGTTTCATCCGCGCCATAACACTTTCAATAGTATCCTGAGCCAGGCAGTTTAAGCTAAGACTACTCAAAAACAAGAATAAATATATTTTCAAAATTCGCATTTAACTCGCCTGTACATCCAGCCAGATTTTTCGACCATTAACCAGCATAGCTTTGGCTGACTCTTTAATTCCTGGAATCTGATCTTCGGGTAGATCAATTCTGCGAAACAAGAAAAAGCGCCAGATATATTCTGCGACCATTAATAGCGCCGTTAACATAAAAATGAGCACTCCGGTAAAAATTGCCCACCACTCTACCGGCGCAAAAAAGGCTAATAAGATACAAGTCACGACATTAAAAGCAAAAAAACTGGTCCACATAATGGTTAAATGACGACAATAACGACTGAGAGCGGAAGGCATAACTGGAAACTCAAGTGATGCAAAGCGTTCAACCAGAGAGGGACCTTTACCCCTGAGTAATGTTTTACCAAAAAACAACATTAAACTGAGCTGAATGACAATGGGAACAAGCTTTGCCATTACATCCTGATAAAAAATAGCACCGAAAAATAGAATGATGACAATACCTGTTTTTTGAATTCGCACGCGCTTTGAGCGTGCTTTTACTGCCTGGTAGAAATATAGACTGGCTATTGCTGCAGGCGCAAACCAGACCACACCTTCCTTTACGCCCCTGTATACAAGATAGGGGTAAAGTAAAAAAATGATACCGCTAATGATGCTACGTAGAATGGTTTGCATGGAAAAATTATTTGCTTCTATTTTCCGTGACAAATTCAGCTAATGAATTTAATGAGGCAAAAATGTCTTGATTGCGATCATCTTCGGAGGTGATTTTAACGCCGTATTGCCGATCTAACAACACTGCTATTTCCAAGGCATCAATCGAATCCAAACCTAGACCCTCACCAAACAAGGGCTCATCGGCAGCAATGTCCTCTGCACTAACATCCTCTAAATGTAAACCTTCAATAAATAGTGTTTTTAATTCCGCAATCAATTCTTGAGACATGCTTTTCCTTACTTAAACCAAAACCAAATATGAGTATTTTAACTTATTTACTCTTCGGGTCACTGTTATTGACTTAATTTGTTTCGGCAAATACCTCACCGTAGGGCGGACTTTAGTCCGCTGATGTAAACAAGCACCAAACAAGCGGACTAAAGTCTGCCCTGGCTACTTCTTCAAAAACAACTTAGGCAGGCGCAGCAAAAATCCAGTAAATAAACGGATATGCATACCGATTAACAAGACATTATCGCGTCCATATCTAAACTGACTAACACCGCCATCTTCTTTTGCAATATAGCATACTGGGGTAGGAATATTTACTATAGGTACAGCGCGCCAGGCCATGCGTACTGCTATTTCAGGATCAAAATCAAATCGTCGAGCCCAAGCTGTAGAATGCATCACAGAAATTAAATCCTGAATAGGATAAACACGCATACCAAACAGTGAATCATGAATGCCCCAACCTAAAGTTTCTAAATTTGCCCACCAATTAGAAATACGTCGCCCTTTAACGCGTATCATTGGGGCCGAATCATCGAACACTGGCTCACCTAAAATCATCGCATCAGGATTTTCGATAGACAACTGCATAAATTGCTTAATATAATCCGCAGAATGCTGGTGATCGGCATCCATAGTTAATACATGCGAATAGCCTTGCTCTTGTGCTTGAGTAATGCCTGCTAATATCGCCGCCCCCTTACCGTGATTTTTTGCTAATTTAATCACCACAAAAGTATCACAATACTGCGCTTGCAATGGCTCCAATAAAGCTTCGCTACCATCATCACTACCATCAATAATCACCCAGACAGGCAACCATTGTTGTAATGCTTCTGTTACAGTCACTTTTAACAACGCGCCGGTGTTATAACTTGGAATCATAAGCACATGGCTATTTGAAAGTATTTGTTTATCGTCCATTTGAATCTACGGCTTGTCTACGGAGAGGATGAGGGCTAGCAAGTTCAGCTATATATATTTGCTCGAGGCGCTGGCTAAATGTTTGTGCAGTTTCATGTTTACCGAAAATCACCGGTTCACCAACAGTGATGGAAATTTTTAATGGAAATACGGGTTTACGATATAGAGGCCAGCCTTTTTCAAAAAAGCGGGTATTGCTACGTATAAACACCGGCACAACGGGAACCTTCGTGCGCTTTGCCAGCAAAGCAACTCCCCCTTTTAAAGGATTCAACCATTGTACTGCAGATTTAGTTCGAGTTCCTTCGGGAAACATCAGTAATTTTTCCCGTGTTTGTAAGCGTAATGCGGCTAATTTCAGCATCTTGCTGATCGAGTCATTAGGAATATAGCCTGCCAATCTGGCCCCTCCGCCCAGAAAAGGGTTTCTCAAAATAGCACCTTTCATAATACATACGACCTCAGGTATTTGAGCAATAATAAAGACTGCATCCCACAAAGCCAAATGGTTTGGCGCAATAATAGCAGCCCCCTGTTGTCCGGCTAACGTTTTTAAATCGCTGTCCTCTAAAATGAGCAAACCGGTTATTTTCAAATACGCGATAAATAGCTGAAATACCTTTTGTAAAATAAATCGTCCGCACACCAGTGCATATCGCGGTGGTAATAATAGCGTCAATATATTAGCTATTAAAGTAATCGACAACCCTGCGACAGCCCAATAAATAAAACCTGCGATTAATAATAGCCATTCCAATAAAGATTTCATTTAACGGCATTCTTACTCAGTTTTACGCACATAAACAGCGCTCTTACTCATCCAAAACATTAAACTGGAGAAAACCATCAACAGAGTTACACTAAAAATAACCAAGGTCATATCAAAAGAAAGTATCCATATAGAACTAAATAGTTCAATGCTAATCAAAAAAATTAACAAATAGCGAATTTGCAGATGATGCATACGGCTACAACAAAACGCGCCCAATGGTGCGCCGACCACAACCACAGGAACTGCCGCCAACCAATAGGCATGCACTTGTGCATTAATTCCATCCAGAACAATAAGGTGCAATAAAACACCTAGTAGCGAATTAATTGCCATTAAAACCACTGAAGTGGGTGTGGCAACACTTTCACAGACACGAAACAACAACACCAGAACCGAGAAGCAAATCATATCAATACCACTGCCTACCAAGCCAGAGATTACGCCACCCACCACTCCTGCCATTAATAGAATACCGGCTTCTTTGGTGTTTATCTCAGGCATTGCATTATTACTCAGACGAAACCCCGAGTTTAGAAAAGTCAGCGTAAGCGCCAAACTAACCGCCATCACGGTAAATAGCATCCTGATTACTTCGGGCGCTAATACAGGAGCTAATAAGAGGGCTCCGATTAGCATGCCAAATACTCCGCCTAAACTAACCCAGCCAATCACAGACCATAACACCTTAACCCGCATCATCAAGATAGCAATAGAAGCTGCGACCATACCGACACTTTGAATCGCCAAAGAAAATACTTTTGCATCGCTAGCCGGAATATGTAGCACTTTAGTAAACACCGGAAAGGCAATGGCTCCACCGCCCTCACTAGTTGCGCCAGCAATGATAGAGCCAAAGATCATAGTCACAGAGACTTGCCAATGATTGTAGATAACTGACCAGCTATCAGGATAGGTATAAAAGCCCCAAACAGACCAAACACTCAGAGCCAATAATATACTCATACCATATTTTCTTATCACTGCCATACTATTTAGCTTAAGCGAACCAGTCAGTTGCCTGGCATTCATGAGGACCAGATCCGCTTAAGCTTACCGCTTTGAGTTTGTGCAATATGCTCAACCTGGCTTAATCGCTGAGGAACTTTATAGGTAGAAAGTTGAGAGCGACAAAAACGCAACACGTCCTCTACATCTAATTTTATGTTCTTGACCAAAACCACCTCAGCACAGACAATCTCGCCCATCAACGGATGCACCTGACCATATACCCGAGAGCCTTCAATAGCTCTGTGCCGATCTAATACTGCCTCAATTTCTTCAGGAAATGCTTTATTACCCGACACATTTATCATTGTTTTTTCTCGTCCACAAATAACAATCCTACCATCAACTTCACGCAGTGCAAGGTCTCCCGTCATAAACCAGCCATTAACCATGACTTGCTCTGCTGTTTGCCAGGGCTTAAGGTAAGCATCAAACATACCGGACCCACGAATAGCCAAACGACCAACCTCGCCTTCAGCAACGGGCTCATTATCATCATTCAATAATTCAACAGAAAATCCTGTCGCAGGAAAGCCGACACTTTGTGGATTTTTTTCCTTACCTAATAAGCTATCTAATAAAGGTAATCCTATTTCAATAATGCCATAAGCCTGAGTCACTTGCAGATTAAACCGCTGAGCAAAAGCTTCGGCAATATTGCCCGGCAATCCTGCGGAGGTCGAAATAGCATACTTCAATGTTGGCATCTGCTTAGCTGATAAATCCGCTGCTAATAAACGAAAATGCATAGGCGAAGCATATAACAGTGTTGCATGATGCTGATTGGCATCGTGAATAATCGTCTGCGCAAGTAAATCTTTACAAACGATCAGGCTCGCCCCTGAGCGAAGATAGACCAGCACTGTAACTAAAAAATGAAAGGCCATCGGCAGCACCCATAAAACAGCATCGTCTGGTGTTAAATTTAATGCCTTCGACGCTGCGTCTACACGCTGAATAATACTATTATGAGATAAAACAACACCTTTGCAGCTTCCTGTTGTCCCTGATGTATAACGAATAAATGCGGCATCACTTAAAGGTGTGACCGGCCCATCCTTGACCGGCTCAAGCCAGGCAAAACGTAAATCCTGCCGGACAAACGAAATCATTGTCAGTTCATTGTCAACAGGCTGTACACCCGATTGATCATCGATTACGGCATGTAACTTTGTATCCTTAATAAGACAATTCACCTCTGCGGCTTTCAATTGATGTGAAATAGGTAAAACAACCGCACCGCAGCCCATTCCCGCCAACATCATCGCAACAAAAGCACTACCATTGCGCCCCATGACGCCTAAGCCCTGCCCCTTAGTTAACCCTAAATGCAATAATTCTGCCTTGAGCAATTCCGTCTGTGCATATAGTTCGCCGTAACTCATATAGCCATCTTTTTCTATAATAGCAGGTCTATCCGGCCATGACAGCGCAGCGAATTCGAGTAATTGAGATATTGGAACCATTAGCCCTCTGCCGTAAAAACCTGTTTCGCCTGAATCTTAGTGATTGCCTGTCGCCAGTCACCGCCATGAGCATATTCAGCAGCTAACATGCCAGCCGCATAACCGGTACTAAAACAGGTCCCAATTACTCGTGCTGATGCAATAGCCCGTTCTGTCGCTGAAATTGCCCGACCTGCAAAAAACAAGTTATCTAAATACTTGGAAACCAGCATACCCGCGGAAATCCAGTAACAATCACCTTCAGCAAAATAAATCATCTCAGGTGCTCTTTCTACGCCCCACAATTCAATTGGCCAGGCACCAATAGCTACTCCATCACCCGGCTTGGCACAGGCTAATATATCAGTTTCATCTAGTATTAGAATGCCCTTTGATCGTGACATAGTACGCACTCCGACTTCAGTTGCCATGGCACTGATTATTAAGTCTTTTAATTCTGGCTCATGGCAGCGTAAATAATCGACTATCTCGACACTACGCGAGCGAGCGTCGATCTCATATTGAGTCAAACACGCAACCGTTCCATCAAACCGTTCTTGCATACCTAACTTCAATAAACCCACGCCATTTTTGACCGTCCCAGGAATAATCGATAAACGTTCGCATTGAGGTTCTAAATCTCCCCGCTGTATTCCTCGTTTAATCCATCGCAGCATATTTAAAGCCAGTACTCTTGGCTCCATTGGCGGTAAACCACAGACCTGAAATACAAATGCGCCTGATTGATACTGCGCTTGCTCTATTCGCCCTACATTAGCCAGCATGGATATATGTGCATTGCCACTACAGTCGATAAAAGCACTAGCGTCCAAATTAACATTGCCACTCGCGGTTTGGAGATGTAACGCGACAATCTTCCCAGCACAAACATCTACTGCTGTGACATAGCTATGCAGCATTAGTTGCACACCCGCCTGCTGCAGTTGCAGTACTGCTTGCTGATGCAAAGCACTCGGCTGATAGGGCAAAAAATGCAGCCCCGCCGAAAACACAGCTGGCGTCGTATAACTTTTCTCTTGCACACGCTCGGAAAATTCTCGCGCAAAGCCACGAACGGCATATCGTGCGGCAGATGAGCTACGATAAAAAAGCCCACAGATCGTACCCACCATAGCTGAGGTTGCTAAACCACCGACAAAACCAGCACGCTCAACTAAAACAACGTTAGCGCCAGATTCAGCGACGGCGATAGCGGCTGCAATGCCTGCAGCACCCGCACCTATGACTGCGATATCACATTGCATAAAACTATTCGCTTGTTTCGCCCAATAAACCAAGCTGCAGCTGAACCAATAGCTGATCAACCTCATCCTGATCAAGTGCTGAATCCATATAGCCCATAGTCAACTGCAAAGCCCCATGAAAACGACTAAACACAAACGTCACTCCTGGCGGGTACATATTGGGCGGATAATGCAGGGCACTTGCAACAGCACAGCCAAACAACCGGTCATACAGGTCTAATGAATCTCCCGTATCTGAATAATAGAAACTCGCCATTTGTCCTTTGGTCGGCGATGTTAATTGCATACGATACAGCCAGCCAGGCACGCGCCGCAAAAAATCCATCATAACCAGATAGTGACCGGGATTGCCTGAACGCATCAAGTCTTTCATTTGTGCAATTAATTCAGCTACACAGGTTTTTACATTAGCTAAAGCTGCTAGCGGGATACGATAAAAAAGAAAGGTCACTTGATTGCCCAAAACGGGACTATGCACTCCCCTCTTACGGCGATCTAAAGGAATGGGGATTAACATATCGCTGTCTAAAGGAGACTTTTTGCTTTGCACACTGGCAACGGCACAAGCCGTGGCCGCCAAATAAAATGCACTGACTAAAAAGCCGGCGCCTTGCTGTCGCGCTCGCTCCACGATAAGTTGGCTCTGCACTTCAGTAAATGACAAAACTCGATAATGCACATTCTGCATAGCCTTGCTTTTTTTTGTGAAGGAAATAAACGGCAATCTCGACACATCACACAAAAACTCTTTCATTTTCAGAGCAATGTCGGCACGCTCTCGCAAAGGCAACAAACTAGCTTGCTCGCTAGTAACCCAATCGACATCTTGTATAGCCTCTGAAGCACCTAAATGACGGATAAAAGTTTCTCCGCCATGAGCATCCATTAATGCGTGATGCCAGCTAAAGATTAGTTGTGAGCCAGCACCGGAAACCTGTACTAAGCTTACTTTAAAGGCAGACTGATGTTCAATATTAAAAGGTTTTTTTAATAAGCTCTCCGGCAAAGATTCCTGTTCATCATGCTGGTACTGCTCTATTTCGGGTAATGCCAGACCCGCTTTAAAGACCCATTTAGCTAAGATAAATGGCCAGCCTTTTTGCAGGCGTAAACGACATATCCATTGATAGGCTGAATTTGCCGACAAATGTTTTTCTAAATCTTCATATTCCAGGCGCTCTTGTAAAGTCACGACAAAGGTACAAATATTTCGCTGCTCACTTAATTTCCACATAATGCGGTCAAGTTGCAACAAAAAAAAATCCGCACCATTCAACGTTATGCTTTCAGGAAATGAGCGTGCTTGTTTCATATGGCAATGCTATTTAAACGCGCGACACAATAAGAACTTAAGGTACCAACACTGGTTATATTTTCAGGCGTTAGCGCTTCGGCTGGTAACTCCAGGCCAAACTGCCGTTCAATAAACAACACTAATTCCATTAAAGAAAAGGAGTCCACACCGATCTCTGATAACGCAGTATCAGAAGTCACTTCTATCTGTGGTGCTAATATATTATCGCGCAAAAAAACACATAACTGACTCGCAATCTCTTCAGCGCTAAACTTCACTACAATCATTGTTTTTGTCCTTCAAATACAATTTAATTCGCACGTTAATTAATTTTATAAACATCCGGGTTTCTGTCTTTTAAGCCATATTTAACAAGAAATCGTAGTAACTTCAGGCTAAAGGGATTGCTTGCAGCCGCACCACTAAATATCCGGCTAACATGACTGCTCACCCACTTGTAAATTAGTCGGTTAAAGATATTATCTGGCATCATCATACCCACTTTAATACTGCTCATTAAACGCCCATTATAGTAATAATCGACTATTTCAAACCAGGCACTCAAATGCTGCTTAATGACAAGCTCATAGTCAGACAAAGGCTTATTCTGAAGAATCGTATCAGCAAGTTTATTTGCGCTATCCATAGCGATCAGCATACCACTAGAAAAAACAGGATCTATAAAGCCACCTGAGTCACCTAGCATCACCCAATTACCAGCGCATAAACGCTCCGAAATAGACTGGTAATTATTAAATCGAATTACCGAGGTTAAACGCCGTACATTAGGCGCTAACTTACGCAAAACCTGATCATTCTTTAATAAATTATCATACTGTTCTTCGGGCGTGTCCCCATGCTTTAAAGCATAACTTTCCGGCACGACAAAACCTAAAGATACTTTACCAGGTAATGGAATGCGCCAGCACCAGCCTTGATCCATTCGGTCATTATGAACATAACCCGGATCAACCAGTTCTGTTTGATCTACATGTGCAAATAAAGCAACATCTCGACGCGGCCCTTGCTGCATGGGAATATTCAGTAAGTGTCCCACTAAATTTACTCGACCCGCCGCATCAACAATTAAATCGGGTTCGCTACCCTCCCAACACCCGGACGCCTCTTGCAGAGCTTCATCATCTAACTTAATGTATTCAGAATCCCCCACCTGATTGAGCACCACTTTCCGGTTAACAAGTTTTGCACCTGCACGCAACGCAGCGTCTAGCAAGGTTGCATTAAACTTGTCTCTGGGCACATTATAAGAATAAGACGGCAAGTCGCCTGGTGTCTCGTCAAACCGAAACTCAAAGACTTCTTCCGCATTATAAGTAAAACAGGCGCCTGGTTTATACACACTATACGCGGCGACTTCCTGCTCAACCTCTAGCGCTTGCAACAACGGAACAATCATCGGCACCAAAGACTCACCCACCAAAATCGGTGCCTGTTCTGGCGTTGCAAAAATAACAACATTATAACCTTCTTTACACAAGCGAATCGCCAATGTACTTGAAGCAGGCCCACCGCCTAAGATGGCAATATTTTTCTTTGCAGGCATAAATTCAATTCCCATAACTTTTTTAAATTCTAAGATTCTATTTATTTTTTTTAAGTACACTCAATTCTCGGAATGTAGAGCAATGAAAAAAGATTTTGTGTATATAATCCAGCTATAAGATATAGCTAAAAAGAGTGTATATTCGCATGAAATCAACATTGGCGAGGATGTTGCTATCAATAAGCAACGCCGAATTATAGACTGCCTCCCGATAAAAAAGAAGTTACGTTACTTGAATAAGAGCGCAACGAGCGGCTAAAATGGCCGTTATTCATCTACTTACTGATACGCCTCAGCATAACTTTGACCAGCAGAATCCCCGAGTACACTTCGCTATGCGAGATGCTCCAACACACCCTAAATAGTGCTTTTTGTGTTTACTCCAGAGATACTGTTATCAACCGCGCCGACTTGTTAGCTCATGCAGTCGCTGTAAGTGAAAAATTACCCGCCAAAAGCTATGCAATCAATCTATGCCAGGATCGTTATCTTTTTATAGTCGCCTATCTGGCGGTTTGCCTGCGCCAACAAATATCACTGCTGCCAGCTAACCAAACCGCTAAAACCCTAGCCGGTTTAAGAGCAAGTTATCCTGATAGCTACACGCTAAGTGATAACAAGACCGAAGCAGATTTTTATATCGCCTATGACTTATTAGAAAAAAGCACCAGGCCCTGCCCCCTGATTAATATTGACCGCCCCTTATCCATTTCGTTTACCTCCGGCAGCACAGGAAGGCCCAAAGCGATCATAAAAACATGGCGCGAATTTCAAAAATCAGCTGAACTGGCTTTGCAACGTTTTAAGTTGCAAAATCAACAAATAACGCTGCTATCTACCGTTCCCATGCAACATATGTATGGCCTGGAAACCTCATTTTTCTGGGTGTTATTTTCCAGAATGACACTACATAATAGCCGTCCTTTTTATCCCGAAGATATACGCCAGACGCTCTCAGACCTGTCAGCAGAAAAAATTCTCGTTTCGACTCCAAGACACTTAAAAAGTTGCAGTCAAATACAAGGCCAGTGGAGTACTATTAAGTTTATTCTGTCTTCAACAGCACCTATGAACAAAGAACTCGCTCAACAAATAGAACAAAATCTACAGGCACCTCTATTTGAATTATTTGGCAGCACCGAAACGCTATCTTTTGCATCGCGTCAAACTAGCAAGGCTACA
The DNA here is from genome assembly GCF_002072955.1 of Methyloprofundus sedimenti. Taxonomy (NCBI): domain Bacteria; kingdom Pseudomonadati; phylum Pseudomonadota; class Gammaproteobacteria; order Methylococcales; family Methylococcaceae; genus Methyloprofundus; species Methyloprofundus sedimenti. Next base: position 353,161 of record NZ_LPUF01000002.1, read on the forward strand.
CATTGGCAACCCTACGCTACTATCCAGCCAACACAGGACAATGGTCAATTTGTTTTGCAAGGCGGACATATTATCAGGCCTCTCATATTAGATGATACTTTTGAGATTGACGATAAAGGCAACTTTAACATGCTTGGCCGCTCAGCAGATTTGATTAAAATTGCCGGTAAAAGAGCCTCATTAAACGATCTAAACCAACAGCTCACAAGTATTCCCGGCATTGAAGATGGGGTGTTCTTTGTTAGTAAAAATGAACGGCTTTCTGCTTTAGTGGTCAGCAAATTACCCAGGAAAACAATTATCAAGCATTTACGCCTGGCAATAGATGAAGTCTTTTTACCGCGTGCCATCTACCCAGTTCCTGCCCTAATACGCAATACTATGGGTAAACTACTTAAAACAGAACTCGAGCGCCTGATACACACACAACAAATGCTAGCCACTAAACAGCACTATCGCATACCTGCCGCACACCCTTGCTTTGCCGGCCATTTTCCAGACAATCCAATTGTACCCGGTGTGATACTGCTAAATTACGTCCAACAACAGCTTTTAGCAGTTTTCCGCCATGATCGAATCTGCACATTAACCCAGGCCAAATTTTTACACCCCTTACTTCCTGATCAAGACTTTACCGTGTCTCTCACTCAATCATCAGCAAACAATATCAAATTCACCTGCACGCGGGATAAAGAAACGCTAGTTACTGGCACCTTTATTATTGCCGCCAAGGAGGAGAATTCTCATGACTAAACACTGGCAAGATAGTAAAGAGCGCAGCACTCCCCTCGCGCTAAAAGCGATACGCTGGATTGCTTTACATTTAGGCCGCCCTGCTGCGCGTGCGCTGCTTTACCCGATCACCGGCTACTATTTATTGTTCGCCAAACCTCAGCGCCAGGCCTCACTAGAATATCTAACACGCATATTAAAACGCAAAGCCACCTGGCTGGATAGCGCAAAACATATACACACGTTTGCCGCTACTATTCTTGATCGTGTTTATTTACTCACCGGTCAATTTGAAAAACTAGATATTACTTTCCCCGCTGAAAACGTCCCCCGAACATATAGTAAAAATGGGGTCGGCTGCTTATTACTAGGCAGTCATATCGGCAGCTTTGAAGTGTTACGCAGTTATGCAGTGAGCAATTCTCCCTTGCCCATTAAAATTTTGATGTATGAACATCAATCCCCGATGATCGTGCAAGTACTTAACGCACTCAATTCAGACGTAGCCAATACACTGATCACCCTGGATGGCTCACCCAGCGGACTGTTAAAAGTAAAAGAAGCTATCGATAGCGGCACAACCGTTGGCTTATTAGGTGACCGCATTTTGGGTGAAGGCACAGAAAAAACCGTTATCTGCACACTGCTAGGCGAACCCGTTAGAATGTCCACTGCGCCTATTCTTATGGCATCTGCTTTAAAAGTGCCGCTGATTGTATTTTTCGGCATCTACTTAGGTGGCAATCGCTATAAAATTCACTTTGAATTACTTGCCGAAGAAGTTATTTTGCATCGCAAAACCAGACAACAAGATATACAGGCCTATACGCAGAAATACGTCGATATACTAGAAAAACAAATGCTGGAAACACCTTATAACTGGTTTAATTTTTATGATTATTGGCAAAAAGATGAATGACTTTTTAGAGATATGAGACACTAAAAGTGAAGTTGTGTGACACTTTGTAAAATGTTTGATAAAAAATATCCTATATGCGCATATATTGTTGAAACAGGACATTCCATGCTTTTGGGTAAACCAATAGAAGGAGACGCATTATTCGCGATCGATGCGCTTCATATTTTACCTTTATGAACGAAAAACGCCTTATAACGAGTTTAATTTATATTATTATTGCACAACAATGAACGATAAAGTTTTAAACCAAACACAGTTCGCACACCTGATTCCTCATGCAGGTTCAATGATGTTAATTGATCAAGTGGATTCATGGAGTGATAAACAAATTAATTGTTCAACTCAATCACATTTAGCGAGTGATAACCCGTTACGCTTAAATAATAGCTTATCAGCAATGCATCTGATCGAATATGGTGCGCAGTCTATGGCAATACACGGAGGCCTGCTATCAGGTCAATCTTCACCCGGATTTTTGGCGGCTGTGCGGGGTGCGCATTTTCATATTGATAACCTGGATACCATTACCAGCTCACTGCATATAGAAGCCTGCGCAGAGCTAAAAATCGAAAACGGGGCCGTCTATGCGTTTCGCATTATCGATAGCCATAATGTGTTACTGCTTGATGCCCGAGCAACTGTTATTCATACCCAAGCATGAAAAAAGCACTGATTACTGGCGGTAGTGGCGATATTGGTTCTGCTATTTGCACTCGCCTCGCACAAGATAATATCCATGTTATTGTGCATAGCAACCACAACTTCGACAAAGCACAACAGGTTGTCGACAGCATCAAACGACAAGGCGGTTCAGCAGAAGCTGTCGCATTTGATGTGTGCGATGTACAAGCGTGCGAAGAGGCCGTTAAACAACTCTCTGCATCTGGCTTGATTCAAATCATTATCAATAATGCCGGCATACATCGTGATGCGCCTTTAGTGGGTATGAGCAGAAAAAACTGGAGTGATGTCATTGATGTCTCTTTGCATGGTTTTTACAATGTCACTCAGCCTTTACTAATGCCGATGATCCAAAGCCGCTGGGGACGTATTATCAATATGTCATCGGTTGCTGGTGTGATGGGCAATCGCGGACAATGCAATTATTCCGCAGCAAAAGCCGCCTTAAACGGCGCGACAAAATCACTCGCCCAGGAGCTCGCCTCGCGCAAAATCACTGTGAATGCCATTGCCCCAGGGATTATTCAAGGCAGCATGACCGAAAACAGTTTTGATGCCCAGGCTATTAAAAATATCGTGCCTATGAAACGCGCAGGTAAACCCGAAGAAGTTGCCGCCCTCGCCGCCTTTCTATGTTCTGATGATGCCAGCTATATCTCCGGACAAATCATCAATATCAATGGTGCGATGGCGTAATAGCCGCAACTGTCACTCTATGCTTTGAACAGAAATCTACCCAACCGAACACAGGTTCCCGATAAATACAACAAGGAAATGACAGGGTATTTATATGGAAAGGAATAATAATACAATAATGAATAACACTCAACAAAACCACTACGAAGCATTAGTCATCGGCGGGGGACCTGCAGGAACAACCATTGCCAGCTTACTCGCTGACAAAGGGCATGCGATATGTTTGCTGGAAAAGGCACATCACCCGCGTTTTCATATTGGCGAATCCTTATTGCCGATGAATTTGCCCATTTTAGAAAAACTTGGTGTGCTCGAACAAATCGACGCTATTGGTATGAAAAAATACGCAGCTGAATTCAACTCTCTCGAAACTTCTCTAGCCAGGGATACGTTCTATTTTGCTAAAGCGGCAAACAAAAACCACCCTTTTGCATATCAGGTCAGGCGTTCTGAGTTTGATGAGATCTTATTTAGAAATTGCCAAAAAAAAGGGGTCACCGCTCTCGAAGGAATGACCGTAACAGACATAGATCTGGATAGTTCACTTAAAAAGATTAAAGCAACCGATGCTCAAGGCAAACTGCATGAATTTACAGCTGGTTATCTGATTGACGCTTCAGGACGTGATACCGTTCTGGCGCAACAACTGAACAGCAAACAAAAAAATCCAAAACATAAAATGGCTGCTATTTATGGACATTTCCGTAATGTTGCACGCAGAACGGGTAAAGATGAAGGCAATATCAGTATTTACTGGTTTCAACATGGCTGGATATGGCTGATTCCGCTAAAAGATGGCCTGATGAGTATTGGTTGTGTTTGTTGGCCTGCGTATTTAAAAACTCGCCAAACATCCTTAGACCTTTTTTTACATCAAACCTTAGAGTGTGTACCTGAAATAAGATTGCGCATGCAAGGTGCTCTACTTGATGGTGAAGCTCAGGCAACAGGCAATTATTCTTATCAATCCAGCATCATGTCAGGCAGTGGTTTTTTATTGATTGGCGATGCCTATGCTTTTGTAGACCCGGTTTTTTCCAGTGGCGTTTATTTAGCAATGCAAAGCGCCTCTAACGGAGCAGAGCTGGTGGATCAGCTGCTCAAAAAAAGCCCTCAAGGCAAACAACTAACAACCCGGTTTGAAGATTCTGTAGCAGAAGAAATCAATGCCTTTTGCTGGTTTATTTATCGTTTTAATAGCCCGGCTTTACACAAGTTATTAATGTCATCTGATGAGGCCAGCCAGCACCCTGTTAAACAAAAGTTGAAATCAGCCGTTATCTCCGTTTTAGCTGGAGATGCTTATAATGCGCAGATTAAACTGCCCTTACTGGCGTTTAAATTGCTTTATTTCATTAATAAACTCAACCAATATAAACAAAATCGCGCATTTACTCTATTTAAAAAACAGCAAATGGGGGAGTAGGCTTTAGCCTACACGAGTCGTTATCTTTTTAAATGTGCCAATACGTGTAGGCTATAGTCTACTCCCCTAACTTTCGTAAATACCATAAAAGCGTTGCTGTGCATCTTTTAAATCAGCCTTAACTGCATTGTTTCTTATATAGTTATAAGTGAGTACAAAATGTCGCTCATCGCGGATTACTTTATCAAAATAATCTCTTTCCCATAGTTTTCCATGCCTTGCCAGATATTTATTTACCAATAATGCTGATCCGCCCTTTATTCTTTTCGGCTCTTCCCGACTTCGCGGGGTAGTCACTATATGTAGTATATTGCTATTTGATTATTTAGGTGCAGGCTGGGTATGATAGCCATCTTTTTAGACGGCAAACTTTAAATAAATGAACCCGATATTGTTACAAATTCCTTTGGATTTACCCGATGTGCAAATAGAGGCATTTGATACTGAGTCTAAAAAAGGAATTATTATTAAAGTCCAAAGTACATGCAAAGGCACAACTTGTCGGCAATGCCATCAGCCTATCGATAAGTTTTATGGCTATGGCAAAGAAATTACGTTACGCCATTTACCGATCTTTGAACAGTCCGTCTGGATTAAGATCAAACCGAAGCGTTACCAATGCCCTTATTGTGATCAAGGCCCGACAACCACTCAGCGCTGTAGTTGGTATGATCAAAAAAGCCCACATACTAAAGCCTATGAACAGTGGATATTGCGCGACCTAATCAATAGCACAATAACCGACATCAGTATCAAACGTGGCATTAATGAAGCGGCTGTTGAAGGCATTATTAATCGTTATATTCGTCAAGAAGTGGATTGGGAGACAATAAAAAGCCTGCCATTACTTGGACTTGATGAGATTGCGTTAAAAAAAGGACATAAAGATTTTGTTGTTATCATTTCAGGGATCAATGAAGGCGGAGAAAAATGCATTTTGGCCGTATTGCCAAATCGCAAAAAGGAAACAGTAAAAATATTTCTACAAAGCATTCCCGTGGAAATTAAAAGAACAATACAACGTGCCTGCGTTGATATGTATGACGGCTACAGTAATGCAGTGTATGAGGAACTTTATGGCGTTGAGGTTGTGGTTGATCGATTCCATGTGACCAAAAGCTATCGAGCCTGTGCAGACAACGCAAGAATAAAAGAGATGAAAACACTGAAAAAGACGCTTTCTAGTGAGGATTATGCCCAACTGAAAGGCGTGATGTGGTTATTCCGAAAATCACTCTGGGACTTGAATGAAGAGCAACAAATTAAATTAATACAACTCTTTAATTATGCGCCAGAGCTTAAGCAAATTTATATTTATCGGGAAGCATTGACGGGTATTTTTAACCGACCTTTAAGTAAAAGTCAGGCAGAAGCTGAGCTAAATTCATGGGTCGAGCAGGTTAGAAATCTGAAGTTGGACTGTTTCAACTCATTTATAGTGACCTTACAAAACTGGCAGCATGAAATCACTAATTATTTTCTTCGCCGTGAAACCAGTGGTTTTGTAGAAGGACTGAATAACAAAATTAAGGTGATCAAAAGACGTTGCTATGGCATTTATGATATAGGGCGTTTATTTCAGCATATTTGGCTTGATGTCGAAGGCCGACGTTTATTCGGATATGCTTAACACTATATGTTGTGGTCACCCCGCGAAATCGGGAAGAGCCTTCTTTTCATTATTTCTTTCAGTTGTTGGTTTTTCTGAAACAACAAATGTATATGATTTGGCATAATACTGTATGCAATTAACCTATAAAATTCAGGATCTAACTGTTTTAGGTGACTAAAAATAATATTAATCGCATCACCATTTAGATAACAACCTTTATTTGATTGATCACAGTAGCTATCAATGTTCATTTGTTTTTACGAGATGCTTAAATCGGGTGTTTGATTAACTCGATGTAAATAATCATCAACACTATCATGCGTACGAAAAGTAACGAACTGAATAACATTTAACTTATTATAGTGATTTAAAACCTTTTTATTCATGCATACCTTTGGGGAATAGCTTTAGCCTGCACGAGTCGTTATCTTTTTAAATGTGTCTATACGTTTAGGCTAAAGCCTACTCCCCGAATGCAGCAAAAATATCCTGCAAATGCTTAGTGCTAACCTCCTGCATTTCAGGCGCATGCTTTTTTAATTCAGGAAATGACCGCGTTGCTTCAGTTGTAATTTCATTTGCCAGCTGCTTAATAAATGCCATGTTCTTATTCAGCTGTTGCTGCAATTCTGCATCACTCTGCTGCTTATGCAAATCCTTATTCAGTTGCTGTATAAACTCGATCCGACTGTAATTCAAAAAAATGTCACTCATATCCTGTGTCGATAAATCTGTCTCGGCCCAGTGACGGAATAGACCTTGCATTTGGGAATTCAGCTGATATATCTGCTGCAGGGTGATTGATGCAGATTGCATAAACTCCAGGTCAGTTAATTTATTGCTGAAAAATAATAACGCGATCCCGCTCCAATAAAGAGTGAAGTCCCAGATAACTTTTATTGTCATCACCCTGGCATTCCCCATAATAGGATATTGATCTGCATAAACAGGACCGAATGCTATAAACATGATACGAAATAGTTTCTCATACGTCTCTGTTGCTAAAGTAATGTCTTCTCCCGCATACTGTTTAACAATCAGTTCAGTAATAAAACTGTTATTCATGGCAATAAAATCACTACCTGGCGAGTAAAATGGATCAAGAAAAACACCAGCATCACCCGTAATGGCCCAGCCATCCGCTGAAAACATTTTTTTGCAATTATATGAATAATGTTTCAAGGTGAGAAAATCCTGCAACTGATCCAAATGCTGATCAATAATCGCGGCAAATTGAGGTTCATGTTTTTCCAGCCACACTATTGCTCGCTCAAAGGTATTGAATTCAGCATAAGGGTGAATATTAGGGTCTGCCACAATACCTATGCTGGTTGCACCTGATGAGAGAGGAATAATCCAGACCCAGTAGCCTTTGCCTAGTAAGTGATTGGTACTCAACCACCGGGGTTCTTTTACCCGATCTTGCCATTGTTGTTCGGACGTCCACTCATCCACCTTGATCACATGATTGATTCTAAACCAGGAGGCATTAACATCATGATATGCAGGTTTTGCAAGTTTCAATTTTCTCTTCAACACGCCCATGCGCCCGCTTGCATCGATCAACCATTTGCTGTGAACGGAGCTTTCCTGCCCATTCTGTAAAAGCGTAATTTGATGATTATATTTACCTACAGAAATATCTTTTATTTTACAGCTATCCTGAAAATCAATACCCAGAGAGAGACATCGCTTGATTAATGCATTCTCAAATCGTCCTCTATCTATTTGATAGCTTTTTGAGAATGGATAAATACTCGGCCCAAGCTCAATGCGCTTTGCAATATCCTGATTATCCCGATAGCTATAAAAAAATCGTAAGCCTAATTTAGGCAGTTCATTTTCCAGCTCAGCCTTCAATCTCAAAATTTCTTCAAAGTAATAACTGGCTATTTCTACCGAAGATTCACCTACTTTATGCGCTGCTTCGGGCATAGGGTAAGTTGCCTTTTCTACAACCAGGATGCTGATATTATTGATTTTTCGCCTAAGCTGAATTGCCAATGTTAATCCAGACAATCCACCGCCCATAATAAGGACATCATACGCTTTAAGCATTATTGTTCTCCGATACGAAGGTATCTCTGATATACGTGATTGGGAAAGCGGGCCTTAGACTGACTTTATCGCTATTAAAAAATATCTAAGCTTAGTTTAGATCGTACTAAATACGTATTAGTATAATCAGTTTGCTCAAAGTATTATATCAATCCAGCCTGATTTTATGCACTACTAACAATAAGAAGTACACAAATCCCATAATTCATTTTGCTTACTCAAACCTAAAACTTTCTGAGCAGTTTGGACACCCGAATAACTTACCCCATATACCCCACCACCCGGTGTCGTCCAATGCCCTACAAAGTATAGCCCGTCTACCGGCGCTTTATTCGCAATTTGATTTACGCCTACCTGCTTTGGCGTCGCAGCCCAACCATATGCAGCGCCTTTATGATTCAGGGTATAGCGTTGCATGGTTGTTGGTGAGCCAGATTCCAGAAATAAAATATGTGTTTTTAAGCCGGGGATTTTTGACTCTGCAAAATCCAGCATTTTTTCCATATAGTCGGCTTTAGCTTGTTTCCAGTCCATAGTCTGGTCAAAATTGGCTAATGCAGTCAGCATCACCAGATGTTCTCCTGTCGGAGCAAGGCTATTATCAACCAGAGTAGGAACAGTTATACTTAACCAGGAAATCTTACCCTGCAGAGTATTATCATAATTAACTGCATGGTTTACTTCATCGTAATAAAAGGCCTCATGATGCGCTCCTGCCTGAACAAGATCCAGGTCAGTGGCAATATAGACAACAAAAATTGAACAGGACACTTCCATGCGCTGTAACCGAGACAGGTAACGTTTGGGGAAATGCTCTTCACCTACCAGCTGATATACAGTTTGTAACATATCAGCATTAGCAATCACAGTCTCGGCATGAATGACTTCTCCCGAAACTAACAGTACGCCTTGAACCTTATTATCACAAATATGTATTTTCTTTACTTTATTCTTGAAGTAAATCTCCCCTCCGGCCTGTTTTAATCCAGTTACCAGACTATCAGCGAACCCCTGAAACCCGCCTTTACAGTAGTAGGCGCCGTCTGAAACATAGCCCATCAGCATGCTTGCCCAATAAACAAACGATACTTTTTCAGGAGGTAAACCTAAATACGGCCACAGAGCCGCAAAAATACATTTTAGTTGAGGATCTTTGATGTAGTCTCCCCAGACATCGGCGAGAGTACAACGGCGATATTTAAATAATAAATCTAATTCAGCATACAGGTTATTGATACTTTCCGATGCCATAACATCATCACATTTGGCAACTTGCTCAGCCAACTGCAAACATAAGGATAATAACTCCGTCAAACCTTGCCGTTCATCAGGAAATAGGTCACCTAATTGTTGCGCAATGCCGGTAATAGACGAAGGCAGTTCAACTTCGATACCTGCTACCGAAACAAAAGCAAAGGGATTAACTGCAATAAACTCTAACTGCTCATACTGATCTATAGCCTGGAGTACTTTACGGATAATTTGCCCCCCGTCAAAGCCTTCCAGCCCACAACCACTAGTCAGATGTACGCCAGCATCAAATGAATATTTTTTACGCTTAAAGCCATGTACATAACCTCCAGAACGATCATGCTGCTCTAACAACAGAACTTTTTGTCCTGATTTTGCTAACAAAGCCGCTGCTGTTAAGCCACCTATGCCACTACCAATAACAACAACATCAACTTTTTTTTGCTGCATGTATTTCTAATACCCTAAGCATTTAATATTGACCGTATGGAGTTTATTGTATGTGTACGAAAATCGTAGTTAATGCACCAGGCCCCCTATTATTCAAAGAGGGCCTGCCACAAATTAAGCAGTATGCTTTTTTACCTGGTTAAAGCTTCTCGATATTTAAAGACCCAAGAGACCAACCTATATCATAGCCCTTACCCTTTCCAGATAATGTTCTAGTCTGCGAGCCTTTTGGAGCCCAGCGACCTTCAACAGATTTAATAAACCCTGCGTCACCATCCATCATAAAAGAGCTACCATAAATATCGCCTATATTTCTTACTCCGCGAATTTTACCTTTACCGTCAGTTACTTCATAGGCACCAAAGGTAAATCCACCTGCTTTCAAACTCAATTTCACTTTTGCAGTTTTACCACTTGGACAGCTAACAGTCCCTGTTCCATTATATGTTTTATAAAAAGCAGCCCAACCTTTCAGAGTATATTTTAGATCACAATCTTCAGCATGTGCAGCAGAAAAAGACATCAAGAAAAGTGAACTTACAGCCAGGCCTAAAATTTTTGTGCGCATAATTTTCCCCATTTTTATTATAAAAATTGATTATACCTAAGGCTTGATAGTTAAGCCACTAAAGGCAAAACCTAGGTTATAGCCGCCACCGACACCTGCCCCGCCGCCTGCAATATATCCTTTAAATAAGGCACGCGCTTCTGCTGCACGAGCGAAACCTGCATGTAAATCTATTGAAAAATAGGTGCCATAAATATCCTTTATACTCTTGATCCCGGTAAGTTTACCTTTGGCATTGTCAATATCTCCCACACCAAAAGTTATTCCACCACCATGCAGGACCAAAGAAACCCGAGCACTCTGCCCATTTGTACAACTGACAACGCCGGTCCCCTTATACGCTTTATAAAAAAAAGACCAGCCGGTTAAGTTATATTTTATCGAGCAACTTTTGCTTGCAGCCCAGGATGATAAAGGCATCAACAAAAATAGACTTACTAATACCCTTAAAATTATATGTTTCATTATGCCTTTCAATTTTAGCCAATCAATCGATTAATTATACTGCGATTAATAAGTTCAAAAATAACATTCAACCTTAAAATGATCACTCAGACCCAAAAAAGCGACCAACCTTAATTTAAATAATATATTTATAAAAGAACTAAAGAGCTGAACAGAAGTTTCAATGGTCTGGTTTGATATTTATAAAAACTCAAACAGGAATATGCATAGTACCTGCCCGTATATCGTTGATATTCAAAGTCCGTTAATTTTAGAGTTGGCAACAAAAAATGTTTTTCCATCAGGTAAGTTGAAAGTTGATTATCCACAACATTTCACATACAACCATTTAAAACGGCATTTTAAGCAGGTGCTGTTGTCATATTCTGTTATTCGGCCACCAGAGCGATTTTCTTGCAGTGCAATCACCGCTTTTTTAAAACCGCTCCAGAGGCCGCCTGAATTTTTTGCTGCCTATTGCACCAACCTGAGTGAAACATCTAATATCACCGGCTCATTCAATTGCGTTTGGATAGCATCCCTTAATGCCGCAATATCGCTCGCCAGGACAAGCTGCGAGCTGTGTAACTGCCCGAAAATTTTAATTTTATCATCCAAAGGTACTGCAGAGACTTCCGTTAACGATAATGTTTTACCGTTAACTTCATAAGTATTGGTGCTGATATTTTTTTCTATGCGGCTATAAAGCCCAGTATTAACTAAGGTCTGATACAGAGGGATACTGATTAAAATTACCAAAATGATAGAAAAACCGAGCCCTCGGTTTACTTTAATCGCTGGTGCAAAACCTAAACAGAGGAAAGTAAAAGTGCCGGCCAGAGTAATGCCGACCAGATTGGTTAAAAACAGTAGGCCTGCACCGCTGATTATGCTCCAGTCAAACCAGCCTATGCCCACACCCATAACGCAAGCGGGTGGAACCAATGCCACTGCTACGGCCACTCCCGGTAAGCTTTTTTGGATATTTTCTCGGGCATGCGCATAGGCTGCTGCAATACCTGAAACTACAGCTACGCCTAAATCAAGTAAATTGGGTTGTAAGCGACTTAATATCTCATTCGTTGCCTGTTCGTAAGGTAAAAGGAAAGTGGTAACCGCTGCCACGAACAAGGTTATGCCAGTCCCTAAACCCAGGACTTGTAAAGAGGCAATTAAGAGTTTGTCATCATTACGTAAAATACTCATGGACATGGATACCAAAGGCCCCATCAAGGGAGCCAATATCATCGCACCGATAACAACAGGGGTATTATTGAGGAACAAGCCAAAGGTAGCCAGCATGGTACTCAACATTATAAGCAACACAAAGGGTACAGAAAAACAGGCATAGCCCTTTAACACTAGCAATGTTTCCTTGAAATCGTCGTCCTGGGCAATAGAAAATAAAGGGAGTCGCTGTTTGAGTGACAGCAAATGTTCTTTTCTTTGCGGTAAGGTATCAGTAATGACAATTTCCTTTCCAGGGTTACTTGATGGGGCGGCTATAAATGCTTCCCCAACCTTTACCGTAATCGCATTGTGAATAACGCTAAATTGTAATTTCTCGGCGCTACGCTCCTGGCTATCTATGTAATACCGGATGGGCTCGTCACTTTCCAGCAGCAACCCCGTCGTTTCGATATATCCGAGGGATTTTGATGGACTCGGATTAGGCGAAATGGCCGTCAGGACAAAACTTATATAATCCATAACCGAAGAAGGCGCAACTAAAGCAGCTGATAAGGTGCCGTCCGAATGCGCTATTGTCATGTTAGCATAGTGTTTGGCCATGGACTCTATGTCGTTTTCAATAACCACGGCACCAATCAGAGCGGTCTTTATTTTGGTGCCCTTTTGGGTTGTTATGACAACTGTCTTTGGTTTTAAACGAAATAACGCCATTAAGTCGGCTGGTACAGCCTTTAAACGCTGCCAAATAAGCGCCTGATTATCCGCCATATGCCGTAATTCAATTAAAGGAACATCACCAAACGTTACCAGCCAGGTAACAACTTCATCATTGCATAAAAGCAAATCGAGTTTCGTACCACCTTTAGTATCTAAGGCAATAGGCATAGCATCTTCCATTTTTACAGGTATCCGATATAAACGACAGACCTTTGATTTTGGATGTACAGGAAGTAAGCCCAGTTTAAAATGATGTTGATAAGCTGACTCTAATAAAATACCCAGATCCGAACTTTCCAGCAAAGCTATCACATACGGATTTTTAGCTAAATAACCGGACGCATTAGCAACAAAATCGGCTAACTCCACAGCTTCTAATGTTGCGCCAAGATGCTCAGCGCAATCTTGTGCATGTGCTATTAAATGTTTTTGTTCAGGCTTATGGACTAACCAGGCTGTCTCGATGTTTGACATGTTTTTATTCTCCTCTAATAAACTAACTGTGGGGGGAGTCCCTACTTTTGCGAAAGCTCATTTTGGACATTCTTGCCCACAACGCTGAAAAAGCTTAATGAGACTAATTAAAAACTGCGTTGCCCAGATTCGCCCTGCACTCACTTATAAAAACCCTAAATGGGTTTTTATTTAGGAGCCTCAAATAGCTTGACGCGATATCGAAAATCCTTTTATTTTCTCTACGCAAAAAGGCGCTCCGAGATAACACCCGGCCGTATATCTATACTTCGCTTAGGCTACGCTGCCAGAATTTTCAGAAAGAAAGAGAGGATTAGTAACGCCAGCAAAGCATAGTCAACAACTCATAAAAAAGGGGCATTTAAAATGCCCCTTTTTTATTTAATCGTAGCTGTAATGCTTACGCAGTGTTTTAGTGACTGCCCACATACTGCTTAACCCAACCGGGAAAATAACATAATCCCCTGGAACGATAGTAACAGGCTCTTTATCGTCCGGGGTGACAACAATCTCACCTTCAAGAATGTAGGCTTTTTCTGTTTCATCAAAATCCAGTCTAAACTCAGAAACAGGACAATCCCAAATTTCCCAATCTGAAACGCCTAATTCTTTAAGACGCTCTTCACTCGGATTGTGTTCAACAATAATATCTGGCATAACTCGTCTAACTCACTATAAGTAATTAAAAAATATCCAGTAAAAACTGGAAAAAATACACAACGACTAATGATCGCGCTGAATAATATACAGCGATAAGTCACGCAATAAATCAGCCTCTGCACCGAATCCCGACAGACTTTCAACTGCTTGTTCATGCAGATCCTGTGCTTTTTGCTTTGCACCGGCTAATCCTAATAAGGCCGGATAAGTAGGCTTATCATTATCCTGATCTTTACCTTGTGTTTTACCTAGCGTAGCAGTATCACTTTCTTCATCTAAAATATCATCTTTAACCTGAAAAGACAGCCCGATACATTTAGCATAATGATCTAATTTATTGGCCGTGGCTGGATCCAGATCAGGCCTGGATAAAGTCGCTAACTGCACACTCACGCGAATAAGCGCACCTGTTTTATGTATATGCATGTTTTCCAATTCAGGCAACGTCAGCTTTTTCCCTACTGATTCCAGATCAATTGCCTGCCCGCCTACCATTCCTAAAGAACCGCTCGCTTTGGCCAATGCACTCACCATTTGTATGCGTGACTCGGCACTTGCATTCATGCTGCTGTCAAGCGCCAGAATCTGAAACGCCAGAGTTTGCAAAGCATCTCCGGCTAATATTGCAGTTGCTTCATCAAAGGCTATATGTGAAGTCGCTTTACCTCGACGCAAATCATCATTATCCATTGCAGGTAAATCATCATGAATAAGTGAATAAACATGAATCATCTCTACTGCACAGGCTGGACCATCTAATATGTCAGGTGCAAGTCCTAATGCCTTACCTGCACTATAAGTCAACATGGGGCGCATTCTTTTGCCGCCGTCTAAAGTACTGTAACGCATTGCATCATGAAGTCTTTTAGGCAAAATTGTATTTGCAGGCAAACGCAAATCCAAAGCTTTTTCTACTCGTTCCTGGCTAGAAACTAAATATTCTTTCAAGGCGTTACTCATCGTTAAATGACTCCAATGTTTGTTGACCGTTTTTTTCTAATAAGATTTGCACTTTTTGCTCGGCTTCCTGCAAGGCTTTTTGGCAAGTACGGGTTAAATTGACACCCTGTTCAAATGACTTTAAAGACTCTTCCAAAGAAATATCACCCTGCTCTAATTGCTCAACAATCTCTTCTAATCCTTTGAGAGAATCTTCAAATAAGGTGGCGCTTTTCTTTCTAGGCATGTCGATAAAAATAATTTAATGATAGGATAGATTAATCGACTTATTATATATGAAAAACATCCGAGTAATTAACTAGAAAATGAGTAATACCTATAACGCAGCAGCTATTGAAGTTTTAAGTGGCTTAGACCCTGTGCGCAAACGCCCAGGTATGTATACCGATACCACCCGCCCTAATCACCTGGTTCAGGAAGTCGTTGATAATAGTGTCGATGAAGCGGTAGCAGGTCACGCATCAAGCATAGAAGTTGTTTTATTTAAAGACGGCAGTATTAAAGTACAAGATAATGGTCGCGGCATGCCAGTCGACATGCACCCCCAGCAAAATATGCCCGGCGTAGAAGTTATTTTGACTCAACTCCATGCCGGCGGAAAATTTTCCAATAAAAACTATCAATTTTCTGGCGGTTTACATGGCGTAGGTGTTTCTGTCGTTAATGCTTTATCGAAACAACTAGACATAGAAATAAAACGTAATGGTAAGGTTTACCAAATGCAATTTGCAAATGGGGAGAAACAAACCGAATTACATGAAACAGGTGTCAGTGTTGGCAAGCTTAATACAGGGACGATGGTACATTTTTTACCTGATGCCAGCTATTTTGATTCTAATAAAATTTCTGTTATCAAGCTTAAGCATGTCTTAAGAGCGAAAGCGGTGCTTTGTCCGGGCTTAAAGATCAGTTTATCGGTTGAACAAACCGCTGAATCATGGGAATGGTATTACCAAAATGGCCTGGAAGAATATTTACTGGATAGAGTCGGTAATATCGAGTTTTACCCGAATGAACCCTTTATGGGTAACCTAGCTGCCGAACACGAAGCCGTTGAATGGGGCATCGTCTGGACCACAGAATCTTTGCCAGAAAATGTCACTGAAAGCTATGTCAATCTGGTTCCTACCCCTCAGGGAGGAACGCATGTCAATGGCTTACGCGCGGGCTTAACCGAAGCCATGCGCGAATTCTGCGAGATTCGAAACTTATTGCCCCGTGGTGTTAAAATTACGCCCGAGGATGTATGGGAACTGTGTCATTATATTCTGTCGGTAAAACTCGAAGACCCGCAATTTTCAGGTCAAACCAAGGAGCGTTTAAGCTCTCGTGAATGCGTTGCGTTTATCTCCGGGGTTGCCAAAGATGGTTTTAGCTTATGGCTTAATCAACATCCTGCCGCTGGCGAAAAAATCGCTGAAGTCATAATATTAAGTGCTCAAAAGCGGTTAAAATCCAGCAAAAAAACGATTCGTAAAAAAATTTCCGCAGGCCCGCAATTGCCAGGAAAGCTTGCTGATTGCGCCTCACAGGATATCAATCGCAGTGAATTATTTCTGGTTGAAGGAGATTCTGCAGGTGGATCAGCCAAACAAGCCAGGGAGCGTGAATTTCAGGCAATAATGCCCTTGCGCGGTAAAATTTTAAATACCTGGGAAGTAGATTCAGCTCAAGTTATGGCTTCAAATGAAGTCCATGATATTGCTGTGGCATTAGGCATTGAACCCGACTCAAAGGATTTAAACGGCTTACGTTATGGCAAAATTTGCATACTCGCAGATGCCGATTCTGACGGGTTACATATCGCCACTTTGATTTGTGCCTTATTCTTTAAACATTTTCCTAAACTGGTGCAGGCAGGCCATGTTTTTGTCGCTATGCCGCCCTTATACCGTATTGATGTAGGTAAACAAATATTTTACGCCTTGGACGAACATGAGCGCCTGGGAGTTATAGACCGTATAAAGTCTGAAAAACTGAAAGGCAAGATTAATGTACAGCGTTTTAAAGGTTTAGGTGAAATGAATCCTGCTCAGTTGCGCGTTACAACCATGAATCCTGACACCCGCCGTTTAGTACAACTTACTATTGAAGAGGGTGATGATACCAATGAAAAAATGGATTTATTGCTGGCAAAAAAACGCTCACAAGACCGTAAATTCTGGCTGGAAAGTAAAGGTAACTTAGCAGACGTTTAAAACCATTCAGGGGCTGAACCAAAAGATGACTCGTTTAGGTTTAGTCCCGCTTAAATACAACAGCGAGTAGCTTATTTTTGGTCTGGACATTGATAACGATTAACCTTCCCTTTTCAGGGGTGTTACAGTTATTATATGAATTCGGGACTCATTAAAAAGAAATTTTCCGTATTTCTTAATTTGTTGTGTATAGCCACGGGTTCACTAGGTTTAAATCTTCCAAAAAATCAAAGTCAGAGGTATTGCGCGTAGCCAGCAATGCAGAATTTTGTACTGCAATCGCTGCAATTTGAGTATCTTCAACACTCATTGGGCGGCCTTGTTCTGTTGTAAAGGCAATAATTTTGCATAATGGCTTGCGGTTTCGCCATCAAAGGGTAGGTAAACAACGATTTGTAAGGCTCGTAAAAATCAGTTCAGCTACTTGAAATAAAGCTTGTTTGCGTTTGCCATTATCTAAAATAGCAATTCCCATATCAATTTCGGCTTTAACGATAGCTGGAAGAAATAGTTCATGGCTAAACTGTTCATCTAGCCATTCAATAACTGCCGAATTTGGTTTTGGTCGCATCAATTCTGAAATGATATTAGTGTCTAATAATATCATTTGATATTTTCAAAATCAGATGCGTTTCGAGGGAGTGAACGAGTTGGTAATTCTAACTCTATGCCATCGGTTATTTCCATAATTTGTTCATGCAAACGGCTACCTAAGTTTTTTTGTTTATCCATCGGAAAGAGCGCTTTCTTAAGAATGCGGTAAACCTCTTCTTCTGTGGAACAATTATGTTGTTTAGCTTTGATTTGTAATTGCTTTTCCATAGCATCATCAAGATTATGAACAGTAAGGGTAGTCATGCGGTAACCTCTATACTATATTTAGTAATTGATTTTTAGGGGTATTAACCTGTTAACTTGATCAAGGGTAACCGTCGATTCTTACCACCTAGACAAGCTACTCCACTTACTTTAAAGGCTTAACTTTTTCAATCAAGTTCCAGGGTAGAAACTGATCTAACGCCTCTGGTTCATAATGCCTACCAAGCTTGGGTAGCTCAGTAAGTAAATACTTCAGATAATCAAAAGGCTCCAGATTATTGGCAACCGCTGTTTGCACCAGGCTGTATAGCAGTGCACTGGCATTTGCTCCACGAGGTGTTTGATTAAACAACCAGTTTTTACGCCCAATCACAAACGGTTTGATACGACGTTCAGCTGCATTATTATCAATGTGTATATTTCCGTCATCAATATAGCGAATCAGGCTACTCCACTGGTTAAGGGTGTAACGAATGGCTTTACCTATCGTGCTGTCTTTTGCTGTCCTGGTAACATGGTCATCGCACCACTGCTTTAAGTCATCCAGCAAAGGTTTACTTTTTTCCTGACGTAACAAATAACGCTGCTCTATTGTCAGATCTTTAAATTGTTTTTCAAACGCATAAAGACGAGTGAACTTGCGTAATGCCGTTTGAGCCATGCCCATTTTATTTTTGCGGCTCGCTTTGGGAAGTGCTTTCAGTGCTTCATCGAATTTACGACGCGCATGCGCCATACAACCGACGAGGAGACAGTCATCTGATGCAAGGGCGTGATAGCCGGCATAGCCATCCACTTGCAAGTGGCCTGAAAAGCCCTGTAAAAAGCTCGCCGCATGTGCACCCGCCCGGGTTGCCTGATACTCATACAAAACAATTGGGCATTCAGCTTCATGACCACCACTTTGATAGAGCCACATATAGGATTTTGATTTCGTCTCTCGTCCATCCTGAATAACATTCAAAGTTGTTTCGTCAGCCTGGAGAATTTTCTGCAGGATCAGTAATTCATGCAGTCGATCATAAAAGGGGGCAAGCAATTCAGCGGACTTCAATACCCAGATTGATAACGTTGCACGCGAAAGGTCGATACTTAAGCGCTTGAAAATCGTTTCCTGGCGATAGAGTGGCAAGCTATCCATAAACTTGGCTACAATAATGTAGGCTAGTAAGCTGGCCGAAGCAAAACTGCGTGGAATGGGCTGTGCCGGTTTAGGCGCATTAATAATGCCATTTTCGCAGGCACGACAGGCATACTTTACCTGCACATGCTCAATCAGCTTGATTTGAGCAGGAATGATTTCTAACTGCTCTGACGTGTCTTCGCCAGCCTCATGCAAGGCATGACCACAGTCACACACACGTTCTGCTTCAGGTAATTCATAGCGAACGACTTCTCGCGGGAGATGTCTGGAGAGCGGTTTACGACCTGGCTTTTTGCGTTGATAGCTAACCGTTTCTTCAAGATCAGTCTCCTCTTGCTTTAAGGCGTCAAGAATCGATTCCGCTTCATTAAACAACTCCATTTGGTCAGGACACTTTTCACTGGATGCTCCAAAGCGCTGGTGTTGAAACAAACGAAACTGCTCCTCATACCACGTCAGTTTTTCCTGTAATTGATCTACTGTCGACTGATAGTCCAGCACCATTTTTTGCAGTGCATTCGTCTCATCTGGCAGTGTCTCAGGAAGTGAGTTCATGGTGATTATTATAGTAACTTCTCATTATCCACTGGCAGCGGCCGCACGAATGACTTCCGATAACGGAGGAATCCCTTCTAACTTCAGTAAGCGACTTTTTAAATAACCCCAAAATGACATGCCGTGCTTTCGGCAGGTCTTCTTGAGACTGGCAAAAGTATCACGGGCTTTCCGCCCTGCATCACTTCGTGTACTCCCGCTGATTTTTCGTTTCTTGACGTAATCCCTTATATCCCGTTCGCTTAAATTGTTATGAAGTGGGAGGTAGAGTTTGTCGAGTACACGGAGGAGTTCATGTTGATTTTTCCCCATTCGCCCGAG
Organism: Methyloprofundus sedimenti; assembly: GCF_002072955.1. NCBI lineage: Bacteria > Pseudomonadati > Pseudomonadota > Gammaproteobacteria > Methylococcales > Methylococcaceae > Methyloprofundus > Methyloprofundus sedimenti. The sequence goes on from NZ_LPUF01000002.1 coordinate 373,037, forward strand.
GGCCTGGTTAAGCGTTTCGTAACAGGTTTTGGTACTGCATAGGATTTGAAAGCGCTGCCTGATACTGCTCGCCTGTTCGGTAACAGGATTAAGTTTATAAGCTTTCAGGTCATGGTAAATCGACCAAAGCTGGTCGCGTGCGTCATCTACTGCCTTGGTATGGCTGTCATTTAAAGGAATCAGGCGATTAATCACTCGTTCGGCATGGATCCAGCACAAGGCATGATCAAAGACGTTAAACTGCCCTGCATCATCACTGATAATTGAAAAGTCAGAGGAAATGCCTTGGTCTAGCAGCCCTCCCATCAAAGCACCTTCCGTGACTATTTTTCTGTGCCGAGGTTTAACGATGCCTTGCTGATCCAGCCATTCGCACCAGTCAGGTGCCGTGTTAATGCAGACACTGATATTTTCCAGTGTCGCCAAGATTACAACAGACAGCTTATTTTGTGCCATGTATTCAATGGCACCTGTGTTCAATGTATAAAGCGTTGTTTTGCCTTGTGATAGACAGTTTAAAAAATTGATTCTGCTTTTACTTTCTGTACTACTGAACCAGGCAAAAAAATCATTGCCAATATGTGTGCAATAGCCATTTTGCCCTTTATGCCGTGCGCCAGTATCATCTGTATGAATATATTTAGAAACGGATAATCCCGTCTTCAGTAATTCATCTTTTTCGGCATGAAAGTCGTCCAGATCTTCTGTTAGTATATAACTGAGCTTACCGCTCGAAATATCGACGCCTAAATCACGAATTTGTTCCAGTAGTAATGGCTGTGTGACATGTTGGTGATGGTATTGATAGAGAATAAAGGCAATAAGGCTTTTACCAAAGCTACCTCCCTGAATGTCTTCGGGAAGCTGACCTAAAATCGTAAGACCCTCTGGCGTTATATATTCTGCTAAACGATAACGAATGTTATGAGTTTGAAAGGTAATATCCTGAATAACACGATCCTGATACCCCGCGAATTCAAGCAATTAATGCAACACCCTGTGATTTATTTATATCAACCCCCGTTATTTGGCAAAATACTTCCCATGGAGTTCTGTAATTTAACCCTTTTCTTGGACGATGATTAAGTGCTGTAATGGCACTATCAACCTCATCTTGAGTTACCTTATCCAAAGGTTCTTTTTTAGGGAAGTATTGCCTTAATAAGCCATTGTGGTTTTCATTTAAACCTCGTTGCCACGAATGATACGGTTTGGCAAAATAAGTGCCGCAGTCAAGTGTTTTTGCAATGGCTTCATGCCCACAAAACTCACGTCCATTATCAAAGGTAATCGTGTGAACCCAACGTTTAAAAGGCTCAAGAGCATTGATAATCGCCTCTTTCGTTAATTCAGATTCTTTACGCTCAATTGAGATGGCGAAGTTGAGCTTTGAGACCCGTTCAGTCAGCGTCACCAATACGCCTTTATGTCCTTTACCGATAACAGTATCTGCTTCCCAATCACCTAAACGCGTTTTATCATCAACCACTTGTGGTCGCTCATCAATATCAACACGGCTGGGTATCGTTCCGCGATAATCATTTTTTCCATATCGCTTACGATAAGGTTTGGCTTGATGCCTCAAATAAGTATACAAATCGCCACCGGCTGCTTTGTTAGCTAAAATATAACGGTAAATAGTCTCATGACTGACGGAGTCCTTACCTTGTTGTTTTAAGCGTCCTGAAATACAGTCAGGGCTCCATTTCTCTTTGATTAAAGGCGTTATTATCTGTTGTAACTCAGCCGTCATCTTGATGTTTTTGGGCTTATCAATATGGCGTTGTTTAGCTATTCTCTCAGCTTGCTTGTAACGATAACCACACTGACCTGTATTACGCGTAATTTCACGTCCAATAGTCGATTTATGACGCCCCAATGTGATGGCTATTTGATTCTTAGAAACGCCTTGTTTTAGTTGCGTATAAATGTAAAATCTTTCCTCTTGGGTTAGATGGTTAAACGTGTTCATTGAGCACCTCTTTTTAGTTTCAGGTTTTAGTCGACGGAAACTATACCATCTAACCCTTTAAAGAGGTGTTGCAGTTATTATATGAATTCGGGCCCTTTAAAGCGTGAACCCTCTGGGATTTCATCCGGCTGAATAATTTGGGTTTCATCTATTTTGAGGTTGCCTTTTTTACTGCGCCTTGGGCCTTTTTTCCTTTTTGATGAGGAGTCATCACTTCCTGGGGCACCCTCCTTATCCATTGTACTCGGTTTGATTTTAGGCTTTGTGGTTTCGCCTTTAAGCTTGAGTATCTCTTGTGCTAACTCATCAATCTGCTTTTGTTGCCAGGCAAGCATTTCCAATAACACATCGACTAGCGGTGTGCGATCTTCTTTGTTTATCTCTGGTAATTCAGGTTTAGGCGAGTTCATAGAATATATTGTAAAGCAACTTTTTAATATTTTCCCGTGGATAATGAGAAGTTTCTTATTATACCACTAAAAGGCTGATAAATAAGGTTTAACTTGCTGTTTTATTGATTCTTTTTATGCAGAATAGAGTCGCTTGATCAGTTGTTTTTTAGACCAGAAACAGCCGTGTGCGCTTGCACTTGGTGATAGGATAAACCATCCAGTAACCAGTGTAATTCACGTGAGGTTAGTGACACAGCCTGCTCGTTCAATTCGCTTGGCCACTGGAACGTCCCCTTATCCAGGCGGCGATAATAAAGCCAGAAGCCATTACATTCCCAATAGAGTAGTTTTAGTTTATCGCGAGAGCGATTACAAAAGACAAAAACACTCCCGGTAAAGGGATCATGGCCCAACTGCTCTGAAACGATCAGCGACAAGCCATTAATGGACTTACGCATATCCGTAACACCTGTCGCCAGATACACCTGATTAACAGCAAGACCGTTTATCATGAGATGGACCTCACCAACTCCAATAACGGTTTTAAAATACTGAGTTCCGTATTGGCCTGTATTTCCAGGCTAAAGCCATTGGTATGAGTGACTTTGATAACCGACGATAGCCTTGGGCCACTTAAATTGTCTTCGGCAACAAATTTTACCGGAACCAGTTGGCTGGTTTGTTGCACTGACGAGCTGGCCGAACCGAATTTCTTTTTGTAATAACTGAAGATATGCGGCTTGATATCATGGACCTTGCAATACTCAGCCTGAGTTAAACGACTGGCTTGCCATTGTGGTATATGCTCTTGCATAGCCGCTTTATTTTGAGATGGGCTCATAAATACCTCTGAAGTTAAATGGAGGTATTAGTGTGCCCTTTTTTATAGGGGTTTAGAATGTGTGGTTTAATTGACGCTTACGATCAAGGGGTCAAATCAAGTTGGCTAACCCCTTGAATACAGTAAGCTAGAGTATGAAAGGTGAGTTACACAACAACTTTAAGAAAAAGGACAGCTTAAATTAAGTTTTTCAGTTTTTCTTATTTAACTCTACCTTATACCATTTTTTTTTGGCAAGGTATCTTACCCAAGTGATAATGGAGACAGTTTTTTTAAAAACTAGCTTCAGCTACAGCACCTAGATTGTAATCTTGAATGACCGTAGTTGGCTGACATCGGCCAATCAGACTATGCCCGAGTGGTTGAACTAGTACATCTAATGGCGAACTAAAACTACCCCTTTTCTTGCCATCACCATTAACACAATAAGGTTGCCGAAATAATTCGCTAGCTAATATTTGAATTTAATGCAGAAACTACCGCTAGAATTGCAGTAGTTTAAAATGCCCCGTGAGTGTCCCATAAGATACCAGTTAGCATGTCTAAATTAGGCATGCTAACATTCACAGATTACTTTAATCTACGAGGATAGAATAATGAGTGATATATATGGTGATACGCATCGTTCCCTACAGGATACATTTGAAACACGTAAATTAGCAGATCGTTTGGAAGAGATCATTGTCCAGAAAGAAATCGGCGAAGAAGAACAAGCTTTTATTGAAAGCCGTCCCATGTTTTTTCTTTCATCGGTTGATCAGAGTGGACAACCTACTGTGTCTTATAAAGGGGGTGCACCAGGTTTTGTAAAAGTTGTTGATAAGACAACCATTGCTTTCCCATCTTATGATGGTAATGGTATGTTTTATTCCATAGGTAACATTCAGAAAACAACAAAAGTCGGAATTTTATTTATCGATTTTGAAACACCACATCGTATTCGTTTTCATGGTGAAGCCACTGTCTCAAAAGATGACTCATTAATGTCTGAATTTGTTGAGGCTGAAATGGTAGTTCGTGTTAAGTTATCAAAAATGTGGATAAATTGTCCGCGTTATATTCATAAATATGAACTGAAAGAGTTATCGCATTACGTTCCCGGTCAAAAGGAAAAAACACCACTGGCTGGCTGGAAACGAGTTGATCTGATGCAGGATGTTTTGCCATCTAAAGATAAAGGTCGCCCTGAAAAAGAAGGTGGTATTATCTCAATTGAAAAATGGATTGAAGATGTTCATAAGGGAGAAGGTTAAGGTAAAATCAAGGGTTACGCTAGCCTGAAAGCAAAAGTTTACTTTCCTCCCCCTTCCTAATGTTAAAATCAAGTTGGCTGACACCATGGTTTTCCCATGAATTTGTTATTTTAAATGGAAAACATGAATACTCTTGCTTTTTTTCCTTTCTTGCCCTTCTTACTTTTTTTGCCTTCACTGGTAATAATTAACTCACCAGATTCCTTAAAAGCTATTCCTTCTGGCTGGTTAAACTTATCTTTATCCAGTTTCCATGCTCCTTTGAATACGCCGTTCAATCCATAGCAAACGAGCATTTTCACCTCTTTTGTTCCGACTAAATAAATATCGTTGGATTGAGGATGAATTGCAATTCCGGAAGGATTAAATGTATCTCCAGTTCTCTCTAAAAACTCCCGACTATCTATGGTAAACACCGGCGAATATGCTCTCGTCATGGTCTGGATGTCAAAAGAAAATATTTTTCGTAACTTGTCACCTTTAACTGGAGAACCCTTACAGGCGATGAGCAGACGATTCCCTTTGGCATCATGGCATAATCCTTCCGGATCATAGTCCTTATCCAGATTCAGATCGTAACATTCACACTGCGATGAGCCGCTGTTATAGCCTATTATTTTGTAAATTGCTGGCCGCTTTCCCGCATGCATTATATATGCGGTGTTTCCGAGAATTACGATATCTTCCGAATCCCCGGGTCCGTGTTTCGCATACGCCGTGATTTCTGTTGAGGTTAAATCAAACTGGTAAACTCGGATTGCCTCGTCTTGTACAAAGGCCAAAGAATCATTGTCTTGTAATGGGCATATACCCGATATTTCCATATACTTTTTTGGAAGCTTATAAGTTTTTGTCGGATTTTTTAAATCATATAGAATATTCATGTTACCTCCATTATGCTTGTGTATTCATGGTTACCGCTCCGGCAGCCAGATGTCGTTACACGAATCTCTAGGCGAGCCTAACAATAGACCTCTTCATTTATACAAAAAAACATACGTCTCAAATACTGTTGTATCAAATTAATTCAGACTTTGACCAAATATTTATTTAGGCCTTCTTAAAACGTTCAATAGATATTTTACTGCCAGAAAATTTTTCATCCTATCAAGTTCGAGTTAACACACGCAATAACATCACCCTGTCTCTAAAAACTAATGCACACCCTGACGCCACCTAAATGACTTTTTGATAGTGTTAATTGACCACCGTAGGCTTGTACAATATTCTTCACAATAGAAAGCCCAATGCCATGTCCAGCAGTTGCCTGGTCTGCGCGCACACCACGTTGCAATAGTGCCTCTACTTTTTCCGGATTAATCCCTACTCCGTCATCATCAATACTTATCAACAAGTGATGTGTGGTTTGCTCAGCCTTTATGACTATATGTTGATTCGACCATTTAAAGGCATTCTCTAGCAGATTGCCCAGCACTTCCATCAGATCACCTTCATCGCCTCTAAAGTTCAAGCGGCTATCTACGTTAACTTGCACAGCGATTGCTTTACCTGCATAGACCTTTTGTAATGAATTCAGCAAACGGTTAATAGTAGACAATAGATTTACCGATGCACCAAGAATGGTATCTCCTGCTGTGACCGCCCATTGCAATTGATATTTTACAATCGCATCCATTCTATTGAGTTGCTCTTGCATGCTAAGCTTATCCTGTTGCTGATCATCCGTTTGTAAACTCACCTGCAAAACAGCCAATGGTGTTTTTAAGCTATGCGCTAAATTACCCATCGCATCACGGTAGCGTATTTTTTGCTGTCTCTCTTGCTCTAAAAGTAGGTTAATATTGTCAGTCAGGCGCTCAATCTCTTGTGGATACTGCGCCTCAATCTGCTGCTGTTTACCTGTCTCAATACGATTAAGTTCTATGCCTACCTTACGTAAAGGTGCAAGCCCCCAACGCAAAATAATAGCCTGGCTACATAATAACAAGGCCGCCATTGCGATAAGCCAGCCCCATAAGGTGGTACGGTAGCGATTAATTTGTCTATCAAAAGAACGTAAATCGGTGATCACGCTAAAGGTCAACTCGACGCTACCTGCCCGTGTTGTCCACAGAACGGTGTATGCCGTAAGATAAAATCCATTATCATCAACATAGGACTTGTTAAAGGTTTTCTCACCTTGCTTTAACAAAGGAGGTTTAGGCAGTGTAATGCCAAGTGATGAGGAGGATTGCCATAAAATTTTTCCAGCTGAATTGCTGATAGTTGCATAAATACCAGAAGCTGGCAGACCTAATAAGGCATCCAGTTCATTTGAAGGCATCATAACATGCTGATTTTCAACTTCAGCCGCAGCCATCAGTGCAAATAGCTGGCTGCTCATAGTGTCGCGTAAAGCACTTTCAGTGCTTTCGAAAAAAGCCCGCTCTAGCGCAAAAGCTGTCAGGCAAATAAAGCTCAGCAAGACAATAGCTGCACTTAAGTTTATACGCGTAGTTAGAGACATTTTATTACTGATCGAAAAGCGTAAAACGATAGCCACGATTACGCAAAGTCTCTATCGGTTGTAAGCTGCCATTGGGATCCAGTTTTTTGCGCAAGCGCCCCATAAGCACTTCAATCACATTACTGTCCCGGTCATTATCGTGCGGATACAAATAGTCCGCGAGACGCGCTTTAGAAACAGCTTCATTAGCATGGCGCATTAAATAATCAAGCAGGCGATATTCAAAAGCCGTCACCTCCAGTAGCTCATTATTTAACCAGACTTGTTCTGTGGCTGGGTCTAACTTCAGACCCTGGCAGATTAGCTCTGAAGTTGCCGAACCCGCAGAGCGACGTAACAAGGCTTTTAGTCTTGCTCTGAGTTCTTCCATTTGAAACGGCTTGACCAAATAATCATCCGCTCCCGCCTCCAGTCCTTCAACTTTTTCCTGCCAGCGACTTCGTGCAGTTAATATCAATATAGGTAACACCGATCCCTGCGCACGTAAAGCTTGAATAATCTCTATGCCGCTCATTCCCGGCAAGCCTAGATCAACAATCGCTGCATCAATTGGATACTCAGTGGCAAAAAAGTAACCTTCGTTACCATCACTACTGGCATCGACTATATAACTTTCTTGTTCCAGGCTTTGCTTAATATGCGTTTGTAAATCAGGATCATCCTCAATCAGCAATATGCGCATCATTGCCGCCTTTATTTGATTTTTCCACTGCTTACATCCACTTGAATAATTTTCACTTCTCCATTGCCAAGCAATATTTTTACTTGATAAGTATCACCTTTGCGCTTTACACCTAAGACTCGCCCCGCATTAACTTGCTGAGCAATGCTCGCTGCCTGTTGCTGGCTTATATTGACGGGAGCCGCATAAATATTACGACTCACCATCAATAGAAAGACAATACATAAATATTTAATTAAAGTTTTCATTAAATCAGCCTGATTTGTTCAATCGCTAGAGTTTACACTGAGGTCTTACTTGGGTGCAAAACTCATTTCCATCACTAGCGATAATCAAACTAGACCCAGCAACACAAGATGCATATACCTCGTCTTAATGCAGGCATTAATCACGCAAAAGGAATGAAAAATTACCATTCTGTATGCCTAATAAGATGCCAGCCGGTTGATAATCATGATGGTGGTGGCGGTGCTCTCTGCGCCAATGCTTATAAGCATGCTTATCATAATGGCGATGGTGTTTATTATAATGACGGTACTCATCATGCCGATTATGTTTATTATAATGACGGTACTCATTGTGGTGACGATCATACTTATCATGTGAGTTATTATTATACCGCGCTTGATATGCACGCTGATTCGACACATGATTATTACTATGATCATGTCTCTCAGCCATTACCATAGTAGGTGATAAAATTAGCATTATGGCGATTAATGCAGTTGATTTTAATTTTGTCATTTTATTCATTTTCTTGCTCCTGGTAACATTAGTAAACGGAGTAATTTTCCGTTGTTTATACTTTACCGCGCGAAGCCTGAATGAAAGCTGAACAAGAATAATTAATTAACTGGTCCCTCTTTTAATTACATTAGTTAGTAAACACAATATAATCATCCTATTAATAATCAGCTTTTCTATATCCTTCAAAGACTATGATTGAAATTGGTCGCTTTAATACCCTAACGATAAAATCTAATACCGGCATGCAGTTACACCTTGATGGAGGCGAATATGGCGATATATTGCTTACTGATAAACATGTCCCTAGAGATGCAAAAATTGGTGATACTCTCAATGTATTCATTTATACCGGATCAGATGCCGAGATACTGGCAACTTGTAAAAAACCCTTTGTACAAATGGGTGGCGTTGCCTGGTTAAAAGTCATATCCATCGGGCGTGCCGGTGCTTTCTTAGATTGGGGAGTTGCTAAAGATTTATTGGTGCCTTTTGCAGAGCAGGATTATGAGCTTGAAGTAGGCGACTATTGCCTTGCTAAAGTATTCATGGATGAACAGCATAGAATTGCTGCATCAACAGAGCTGAATAACTTTATTCTTGATGAAGTCAGCTATTTAAAAGAAGGCGATAAAGTATCGCTTATTATTGCGAAAAAAACGGATTTAGGTTTTAAAGCAGTTGTAAATGATGCTTTCTGGGGCGTTTTATATTACAACGAAGTTTTCCAACCCCTTAAAGAAGGGCAAAAACTGACCGGCTATATCAAGAAAATCCGTGAAGACAGAAAAGTTGATTTAAGCTTGAATAAGACCGGCCATACCCATGTTGCACCTGTCACTGAACAAATTATTAGCCGTCTTAAAGAAAATAACGGGCATTTAGATTTATCAGATAAAAGTTCCCCTGAAGAAATTAATGCTGCCTTTGGCGTCAGTAAAAAAGTATTTAAGCACGCCATTGGCGTACTCTATAAAGAAAGACGAATTACCCTGACAAAAACCAGCATTACGCTGAATAAGTAAAGAATTCTTACAGCGTTTGCTTTAAAACGTAAAGAAAGTCTAGTGCCTGACGAGGCGTTAACTCATCAGGCACGAGTTTTTCCAACAATTCAATCGCAGGATGCGGCTCATTAATGGCAAACAAATCTAATTGCGTGCTACCTATCTCTGTCTGCTGCTCTTTATAGGCAGATGTCTCTAAATGTCTTAATTTCAGCTTGGCCTGTTCAATAACCGTTTTCGGCACACCCGCTAAAGCAGCGACTTGTAAGCCATAACTTTGACTTGCAGCGCCCTCTTTTACCGTATGTAAAAAAACAATTTTATCACCATGCTCCATGGCATCTAAATGGATGTTATGAATCACACTTTGTTCTTCAGGCAAACTTGTCAGTTCAAAATAATGCGTCGCAAATAAAGTAAAAGCATGAATCTCTTTAGCCAGATAATCGGCGCATGCCCAGGCAAGTGATAAGCCATCAAAGGTACTGGTACCGCGTCCTATTTCATCCATCAAAATCAAACTATTTGCCGTGGCATTATGCAAGATATTCGCTGTTTCGGACATTTCCACCATAAAAGTCGAACGCCCACTGGTTAAGTCATCAGACGCCCCGATCCGGGTGAAAATCTTGTCAATTGGCCCGCATTCTAATTTACTTGCCGGAGCAAAACACCCTATATGTGCAATCAAGACAATCAATGCAGCCTGGCGCATATAAGTTGATTTCCCCCCCATATTTGGCCCGGTAATAATCAGCATATGGCGTTCATCATTAAAATCCAGATCATTGACAACAAAGGGAATATCCGATACCTGCTCAACAACTAGATGTCTCCCTGCTGCTATGCTGATTCCTCTTTCTTTGCGCAATACGGGACGGATTAAATTCAAACTACTAGTCCGCTGTGCAAAATTTACCAAAACATCCAGTTCCGCCAGTGCCAGAGCAGAGGCTTGTATAGGAATCAGAATCGTAGCAATAGCATCCAATAATTCGTCGTAAAGCTTCTTCTCAAAGGCTAATGACTTTTCCTTGGCGCTCAAGATAGTATCTTCAAATTCTTTTAATTCGCTGGTAAAAAATCGCTCTGCATTTTTAAGCGTTTGTTTGCGTATATACGTATCTGGTACATCATCAGATTGTGAGCGTGGGATTTCAATATAATAGCCATGTACACGGTTATATTTTATTCTTAAGGTCGCTATTCCGGTTTTTTCCTTTTCACGACTTTCCATATCACACAGAAATTGATTGGCATTTTGACTAAGATTACGTAGGTCATCCAATTCCTGGCGATAGCCCGGTGCAATAACTCCTCCATCCCGAATCAATACTGGCGGGTTATCGATAATAGCTCGTTGCAATAAAGCTAAAAAATCAGGATGCTCACCGATGCGAGTAGCTAACTCATTAATCTGACTACACTCAGAATCTGCTATTTGTCCCTGTAAGCCAGGCAAGGCGGCAAAGGTATCGCGTAATACCAACAAATCTCGTGGCCGTGCTGATTTTAGAGCGATGCGCGAACTAATCCGTTCTATATCTCCTACAGCGCGTAATTTTTCACGTACATCTTCATATAAACTATTACTTAACAATGCATCTACACAATCATAGCGATTATTTAAAATAGCCTGATCACGTAATGGCTGATTAAGCCAACGACGCAAGCAACGACTACCCATCGCTGTAACCGTTTTATCCAGAACGCCAAGCAGGGTATATTGAATTTGCCCTGAGGGATGATAATCAAGTTCTAAATTACGTCGACTGGAAGCATCTAATAAGATACTATCATCACTGCTTTCAACGCGAATGCCTTGTATGTGCGGCAATGCGCTTTGCTGAGTATCTTTTACATATTGCAATAAACACCCCGCCGCTGAAATACCCGCGGTTAAATGCTCACAACCAAAGCCTTTCAGGTCATGCGTGTTAAATTGCTTTAATATTAACTTCCTGGCACTGGTTTCCTCAAAATGCCAGGATGGACGCCGGGTTAAGCCTTTACGTTCTTTAATTATTGCAGGTAATAACCAATCCTCATTGAATAATAATTCCGCTGGATTTAAGCGCTCGATTTCACTCAACAACTCATCAGTAGAGTTAACCTGCAATAATACAAATCGCCCGCTAGTCAAATCAAGACAGGCAATGCCATAGACTTTTGCAAAGTAAATAGCAACTAATAAATTATCCTTTCGCTCCTCTAATAAAGCCTCTTCAGTCACTGTTCCTGGTGTGACAATGCGCACAACCCGACGTTCGACCGGTCCTTTTGATGTGGCAGGATCACCTATCTGTTCACATATCGCAACCGACTCACCTAACTTTATCAGTTTAGCGATATACCCTTCTGCTGCATGATAAGGTAAGCCACACATGGGAATAGGAGATCCAACTGAATGTCCTCTAGCCGTTAAAGTAATACTTAAAAGCTCAGCAGCTTTTTTGGCATCATCAAAAAATAATTCATAGAAATCGCCCATACGATAAAACACCAAAGTATCTTGATAATCAGCCTTGATACGAAAATATTGCTGCATCATGGGGGTATGAACTTTAGGTTGATCGGCTATCTCTGTCATGAATAATTTTTAGAAATGAACTGGAAACTTTGCTTAGGGAAAAATTGATATAACACTCGTTAGCCATTTACCACGTGGCAAAAGCTTAACCTGACTCGCTCCAACACTCTACACCTCGGAACGATTTGCATTAAAAATCTTAAATAACCTGTAATTTGGAAGCGCGGACGGCACCTCTACTTTAGGCGTGCAGAGTCTCTGCACTGCTAAGATAACTAGTGTGCTATGCATATTCCGTCTTTATTGTTGTTAAATACCTAAGCGCTTTAGGTTTAATTGTACCGCAAAGTAGCAGGCAAAAAAAAACCCAAACTGTTTAGAGTTTGGGTTTTAGAATTAAGAGCTTGGCAATTCCCTACTTTCACATGGATAAATCCACACTATCATCGGCACTAAGCGGTTTCACTTCCGAGTTCGAGATGGGATCGGGTGGTTCACGCTCGCTATGGTCACCAAGCAATCGGTGTTAATTGACTACTCCTTAGTATGAGTATCAATCGTCTCTCCTTTAACTTTACAGTTAAAGCATTGGAAATCTGTGCTGTCTGAGTTTAAATGTCGTTCTCTTACAGTAAAAACGTGTTGTCTGCTTTTGATATAAAGCCAAACGTATTTGGTGTTATATGGTCAAGCCTCACGGGCAATTAGTACAAGTTAGCTTCACACATTACTGCGCGTCCACACCTTGCCTATCAACGTTGTAGTCTTCAACGGCCCTTCAGGGATATTAAATATCCAGTGAGATCTCATCTTGGGAGGGGCTTCCCGCTTAGATGCTTTCAGCGGTTATCCTGTCCGAACGTAGCTACCGGGCAATGCCATTGGCATGACAACCCGAACACCAGTGGTTCGTCCACTCCGGTCCTCTCGTACTAGGAGCAGCTTCCCTCAAATCTCAAACGCCCACGGCAGATAGGGACCGAACTGTCTCACGACGTTCTGAACCCAGCTCGCGTACCACTTTAAATGGCGAACAGCCATACCCTTGGGACCTGCTTCAGCCCCAGGATGTGATGAGCCGACATCGAGGTGCCAAACACCGCCGTCGATATGAACTCTTGGGCGGTATCAGCCTGTTATCCCCGGCGTACCTTTTATCCGTTGAGCGATGGCCCTTCCATTCAGAACCACCGGATCACTATGACCTACTTTCGTACCTGCTCGACCTGTCCGTCTCGCAGTCAAGCACCCTTATGCCATTGCACTAAACTCCTGATTTCCGACCAGGATTAGGGTACCTTCGTGCTCCTCCGTTACTCTTTGGGAGGAGACCGCCCCAGTCAAACTACCCACCATACACTGTCCCCAACCCCGATAAGGGGCCTAGGTTAGAACTTCAAACATACCAGGGTGGTATTTCAAGGTTGACTCCACCACAACTAGCGTCATGGTTTCATAGTCTCCCACCTATCCTACACAAGTAGGTTCAAAGTCCAGTGTAAAGCTATAGTAAAGGTGCACGGGGTCTTTCCGTCTAGCCGCGGGTATACGGCATCTTCACCGCAATTTCAATTTCACTGAGTCTCGGCTGGAGACAGTGTGGCCATCGTTACGCCATTCGTGCAGGTCGGAACTTACCCGACAAGGAATTTCGCTACCTTAGGACCGTTATAGTTACGGCCGCCGTTTACTGGGGCTTCGATCAAGAGCTTCTCCGAAGATAACCCCATCAATTAACCTTCCAGCACCGGGCAGGCGTCACACCCTATACGTCCACTTTCGTGTTTGCAGAGTGCTATGTTTTTGATAAACAGTCGCAGCCACCAATTTAATGCTGCCTTCTTCAGCTCCACGAGCAAGTCGCTTCACCTACAAAAGGCGTACCTTCTCCCGAAGTTACGGTACAATTTTGCCTAGTTCCTTCAGCCGAGTTCTCTCAAGCGCCTTAGAATTCTCATCCCACCCACCTGTGTCGGTTTGGGGTACGGCTTGTTTTAACCTGAAGCTTAGAGGTTTTTCTTGGAAGCATGGCATCAATCACTTCGCTTTCACAAGGAAAAGCTCGTCATCACATCTCAGAATATAAGCGTCCGGATTTACCTAAACGCTCTCCCTACCTGCTTAAACATACTCTACCAATCGTATGCTGACCTAGCCTTCTCCGTCACCCCATCGCAGTTATAACAAGTACAGGAATATTAACCTGTTTTCCATCGACTACGCCTTTCGGCCTCGCCTTAGGTGCCGACTAACCCTGCGTCGATTAACGTTGCGCAGGAAACCTTGGGCTTTCGGCGTGGGGGTTTTTCACCCCCATTATCGTTACTCATGTCAGCATTCGCACTTCTGATATCTCCAGCCAACTTCTCAATTGACCTTCACAGACTTACAGAACGCTCCTCTACCACCTTACTAAAAGTAAGATCCGTAGCTTCGGTACTATGCTTAGCCCCGGTAAATCTTCCGCGCAAACCGACTCGACCAGTGAGCTATTACGCTTTCTTTAAAGGATGGCTGCTTCTAAGCCAACCTCCTGGCTGTCTGTGCCTTTTCACATCGTTTCCCACTGAGCATAGATTTTGGGACCTTAGCTGACGGTCTGGGCTGTTTCCCTTTTCACGACGGACCTTAGCACCCGCCGTGTGTCTCCCGTGCTAGAACTTGTTGGTATTCGGAGTTTGCAACGGTTTGGTAAGTCGGGATGACCCCCTAGCCGTAACAGTGCTCTACCCCCAACAGTTATACACGAGGCTCTACCTAAATAGATTTCGAGGAGAACCAGCTATCTCCGGGCTTGATTAGCCTTTCACTCCGATCCACAGCTCATCCGCTCATTTTTCAACATAAGTCGGTTCGGTCCTCCAGTAGGTATTACCCCACCTTCAACCTGGCCATGGATAGATCGCCCGGTTTCGGGTCTAATCCTAGCGACTAAACGCCCTATTAAGACTCGCTTTCGCTACGCCTCCCCTTCTCGGTTAAGCTTGCCACTAAGATTAAGTCGCTGACCCATTATACAAAAGGTACGCAGTCACGGAACAAGTCCGCTCCTACTGCTTGTACGCATACGGTTTCAGGATCTATTTCACTCCCCTCTCCGGGGTTCTTTTCGCCTTTCCCTCACGGTACTAGTTCACTATCGGTCGATAAGTAGTATTTAGCCTTAGAGGATGGTCCCCCTATCTTCAGACAACGTTTCACGTGCATCGCCCTACTTAATACGTTCTTTTTTGATTTCGTGTACGGGGCTATCACCCTGTATCGCCAGATTTTCCAGTCTGTTCCACTATCGCAAAAGACTCGGCTACTCCCCGTTCGCTCGCCGCTACTTAGGGAATCTCAATTGATTTCTTTTCCTCGGGGTACTTAGATGTTTCAGTTCTCCCGGTTCGCTTCTCTGACCCTATGTATTCAGGTCAGGATAATCTGCTTATGCAGATTGGGTTTCCCCATTCGGAAATTCGCGGATCAAAGTTTGTTTGAAAACTCCCCGCGACTTATCGCATCCTACAACGTCCTTCTTCGCCTCTTATCGCCTAGGCATCCACCGTATGCGCTTATTCACTTGACCATATAACCCAAATACGTCTTACACGCCTCTTGCGAGGCTTTTCGATCGCTTGAATTATATGTCAGCTGACATTTTCGCTTTTTCTGCTTGAGAACTCATTTATTTCTTTTTCTCTTCACTTGCGTGAAAAGTCTATTTCTTAAACTCGTTTGAAACTTTTAGTTCGCTTATTTTTTATGTGTTGTCTTCTATTGTTAAAATAGTTAACATCGCATAATCCATAAACTTTCTTTAGTTTACTTTACAGATTTCCAAATTGTTAAAGAGCTTATTAGTTTAATCAACTAATTCTATAAATTCTCTCCGCAAGCCGTCTGCTTGCGTTTAAAGTTTATAGAATTAATTATTAGCTAATTCGTTTTATCGAGTGATGGTGGAGCCAGGGAGGATCGAACTCCGACCTCCTGCGTGCAAGGCAGGCGCTCTCCCAGCTGAGCTATGGCCCCATGACTGGTTTGTGGGCTTTTTACGTCCCTTTTAAGTCTAGTCCGTTATAAAGTAATGCGTTTCTTCATCGCTTTATAGCTTACTAGTATTTTGTGCCAGACAAGGTCATAATGTGACCATGTACGTGTAAAGTACATGTTGCATTATTTAACGCAGGATAGCGCAAAATTGGTGGTCTGGGTGGATTCGAACCACCGACCTCACCCTTATCAGGGGTGCGCTCTACCAACTGAGCTACAGACCCAATTAGTGCTTTTAAGGTCAGTCTCGATTTCTTTGATCAAATAATTTGTTGTGGATACTCATACAGCATTGCATGCTTTGTAGGAGGTGATCCAGCCCCAGGTTCCCCTAGGGCTACCTTGTTACGACTTCACCCCAGTCATGAATCACAAAGTGGTGAGCGCCCTCCCGAAGGTTAGACTACCCACTTCTTTTGCACCCACTCCCATGGTGTGACGGGCGGTGTGTACAAGGCCCGGGAACGTATTCACCGCGACATTCTGATTCGCGATTACTAGCGATTCCAACTTCATGCAGTCGAGTTGCAGACTGCAATCCGGACTAAGATCGGCTTTCTGGGATTAGCTTACTCTCGCGAGTTTGCGGCCCTCTGTACCGACCATTGTAGCACGTGTGTAGCCCTACCCATAAGGGCCATGATGACTGACGTCGTCCCACCTTCTCCGGTTTATCACCGGCAGTCTCTTAGAGTTCTCAGCATGACCTGCTAGCAACTAGGATAGGGGGTTGCGCTCGTTACGGGACTTAACCCAACATCTCACGACACGAGCTGACGACAGCCATGCAGCACCTGTCTCAGAGTTCCCGAAGGCACTCTACTATCTCTAACAGATTCTCTGGATGTCAAGGGTAGGTAGGTTCTTCGCGTTGCATCGAATTAAACCACATGCTCCACCGCTTGTGCGGGCCCCGTCAATTCATTTGAGTTTTAACCTTGCGGCCGTACTCCCCAGGCGGTCAACTTAATACGTTAGCTCCGCCACTAAGCCTGTATATAGGCCCAACGGCTAGTTGACATCGTTTACGGCGTGGACTACCGGGGTATCTATCCCGTTTGCTACCCACGCTTTCGTTCCTCAGCGTCAGTTTTAGTCCAGGAAGTCGCCTTCGCCACTGGTGTTCCTTCAGATCTCTACGCATTTCACTGCTACACCTGAAATTCCACTTCCCTCTCCTAAACTCTAGTTAGCCAGTATTAAATGCAGTTCCCAGGTTAAGCCCGGGGCTTTCACATCTAACTTAACCAACCGCCTACGAACGCTTTACGCCCAGTAATTCCGATTAACGCTTGCACCCTCCGTATTACCGCGGCTGCTGGCACGGAGTTAGCCGGTGCTTCTTCTAAAGGTAATGTCAAGAGACAGGATATTAACCTGCCTGTTTCCTCCAATTGAAAGTGCTTTACAACCCTCAGGCCTTCTTCACACACGCGGTATTGCTGGATCAGGCTTTCGCCCATTGTCCAATATTCCCCACTGCTGCCTCCCGTAGGAGTCGGGCCGTGTCTCAGTCCCAGTGTGGCTGATCGTCCTCTCAGACCAGCTATAGATCGTCGCCTTGGTGAGCCATTACCTCACCAACAAGCTAATCTAACGCAGGCTCATCTATTAGCGCAAGGTCCGAAGATCCCCTGCTTCCCCCGTAGGGCGTATGCGGTATTAGCCTGGTTTTCACCAGGTTTCCCCACTAATAGGCAGATTCCTACGCGTTACGCACCCGTCCGCCACTCGTCAGCGCTAGCAAGCTAGCCTGTTACCGTTCGACTTGGCATGTGTAAGCATACCGCCAGCGTTCAATCTGAGCCATGATCAAACTCTTCATTTTAAATCATTTTGTGACATCATCAGATGTGTCACCAATCTTTGGTTCGATTGTCAGAATTTACGTTTTGTTACTCGAAAGTAACGGTAGATTCTTATATCGATTATCTTTATCATGCTAATAATCTCTACAAGCACCCACACAAATTATTTTGATCATATTTTTAAAGAGCCCAGAGCGATGAATCAGCCCTGCTGAGTTAGACTATTTTACAGAGTCTAAACTCGTTGTCAATGTTTATTTTCAAGTCTTTTCGGCGGTAAACCGGAATGATTGCTCATTCCCGTACATCCAAAAAACACTTAAAACCAACACTAACCGAACCCGAAGATCCGTCCTCAACTCTCGTTAAGGAGCCGACCATTATAACGTTCTTTTTATTCCGTCAAGCTTTTATTTTTTCTTTTCCAGTCCGGCCTAAATCGCTTCAGCCGCGCCTCAGAAAGTCTAAAAACAACCGCCCAGAGAACAATCAGCATCCGCTAAACCAAACCCGCCTAACACTCAATAGCGTTGAACAGCCGGCTATATACATCCACTTCCCCTACCGTCAACACTTTA